>CAXHFH010000081.1:0-11255 GCA_964015995.1 uncultured Alphaproteobacteria bacterium | reverse complement strand
CTCAGACGTCTCGTGGGCTCGGAGATGTGTATAAGAGACAGCTTATAATCAGAAGACAGATTTTCACACACGCTCCAGAAGGCTTTGCTGTGATCCATATGGATCATGTGCGCGACCTCATGTGCCACAACGTAATCAATCGCGTAGTAAGGGGCGAACATCAGTCGCCATGAAAAGGAAATGGAACCATCTTGAGAACAACTCCCCCAGCGGCTTTTGGTATCACGGACGGAAACTGTGGTTATTGTCTTGCCAATTTGATCGGCTTTGTCTGATGCCATATCAGCTAGCCCCGCCTTGGCAATCTTTTTCAAATGCGTCTTGATACGGTTTGACGGATCACCCATATAGGTCTTTACCACCAACACATCATCATATTGTTTCAGTGTTGTGCGTTTCAAGTTTTCGTCAATGGTTATATCCAGAGCAATTTCATCGCCGAACACTGGCAAAACCGCCCCATGAACAAAATTTATCGGTGTAGGAAGAGAATCTAGCGTTTTACGCACCCAGTCCTCATGCTCCATGGCAAAGAAGTAGGCTTTCTCAATCGACATTTTTTCAGGAACAACAAGATTAATCACGCGCTCAACAGGATCAAGCCGCAACGCGAGCCTGCGTGCACGCTTACTACGCTTAACGGTGACAAGTTCCTCTATCATAAATCATATTATGCTGTGGTTTTCGCCTGTTTGGAAGCTTTAGAAGATTTTTTCTTGTTCGCAGCAGCCTTCTTTTTCGTTGCCGTTTTTTTAACAACTTTTTTCTTTTTGTCGGGTGCCTTCTTTTTCTTATCTTCTTTCACGGCGTCCTCGTGAATTTTCTTAGCCTTAACTGTAGCGGCTGGCGGCACGAGTTTTTTCTGTTTGGGCTTATCCGTAGGGATCGGCCTGCGCTCTCCCTTATAACTTTCCGGCTGGTGCTCTTTGAGCCATCTGCGTATAGCGACAATACCATGTTTGTCATGGTTAAAACGCTCAGGTGCGATGTCAGGCACTTTTTTCAAATCCTGTGGGGGCACAGGGTCTTTATTCTCATCCAATGAACGAATGAAATTACGAATACGCGGCATAATCTGTTCACGCCATCGACGGCCGTTGAAGATACCGTAATGCCCACACGCCAGTTGGAAATGATGGAACTGTTTACGTTGGGGGAGGGAGTAGCACAACTCATGCGCCGCAGTGGTCTGACCACGCGCAGAGATATCATCCAACTCGCCCTCAATGGTTAAAAGTGCCGTATGCTGAATATCTTGCGGGCGCACATCAACAAGTTTATTGGAATACGGATCACGCCATTTCATTTTACCACGCGGCAATGAATGTTTCTGGAAAACTTCGGCCACAGTGCCTAAATAAAATTCCGCCGGAATGTCCATAACGGACATATATTCATTATAAAACTTTCTATGTTTCTCACTTGATTCTCCATCGCCTGAAACAAGATGATGGAAAAATTTGAGATGAGAACCAACATGTGTGTCTAAATTCATCGACATGAATCCGGACAATTGAAGAAACCCGGGATAAACGCGACGGTTAGCCCCAGGATAATAAAGGGGTACATTATATAAAACCGTACTTTCGAACCACTTCAACGGGCGCGTTTCAGCAAGCTCAGTCACTTCGGTTTTAGAAACGCGCGTATCAATCGGACCGCCCATTAATGTCATACTTAACGGTTGATTAGGATCATTTTCTGATGCCATCAAAGAAACAGCGGCTAAAACAGGCACAGCGGGTTGGCATACGGCAATCACATGTGTTTCAGGGCCAAGCAAGCTCATAAATTCGCGTAAATAGGTAACATAATCATCAAAGTTGAAGCCACCAGCAGACATAGGCACCTGACGCGCATCCTCCCAGTCCGTGACGTAAACATCATGATGCGGTAACAGAGCCTCAACCGTGCCACGCAGTAAAGTTGCATAATGCCCTGACATAGGCGCAACCAAAAGAATTTTAGGATCGTTACGATTGGTTTTGCGTTTGAAATTCAAAAGAGAACAAAACGGTTTTTCAGCGACGACATCTTCTTCTATCTCAACGGTTTTTCCGGCAATCTTTGTTTCCATCAAACCAAATTCGGGACGTCCGAATCGTCTGGTCATCCGCGCGGTCATTTCTGCACTTGCACCTATAGTTCTACCTAATGCCGTATACGACAAAGGATTAAAAGGGTTTTGAAAAACACTGCGCGTAAGCTCCGCCTGAATACGCACAGGAGTCATAAGGGCGTGTTGTAATTCATGAAGTTGATAAAGCATGGCCATCCTTTATTGATTTATTACTCTGGAATTATTTTTAAGCAGGAGCTTTTCATGCGCTTTGTTTGCACCGCACAAATCTAATATACACCACGATTTTGGTTTCGACAACGCACTATCATTAAATGCGTTACCTTGATATTCTAACTTTTAATTCAAACTCTATGGCTTGATGACACGACATGGATATCAGTTTTTCAGAAATGCACGACTATTTTATGGATGCGGAGCGCATACCATACCTTATCGCCGCTATATTATTAACAATCGTCGTTGGCATGATTACCGGGCCACTCGCGGGGAACGCTAATCCATTTATATGGAGCGTCATGGATAAAGCTTTTGGGCGCGTCGGCGAGCGCATGGATAAAAAAAACCGAAAAAAATCTGACTTAGTTTTTCGCGGGTTTCTTTTCTGTACAATATTACTTTTCCTTGCATTGCTAATGGTGAAGCCTCTTTCGCATTGGGCAACGCAAAACTCTACGTTTGAAGTGATTGTTATATCCCTATGCCTGACATCAGGCAGCGTTTGGTACATGGTGCTAAAGCTTTACTTCACACTATCTCAAGAAGGCAAAGCAAAGGGCGGGTATTTTGGTTTATCGCGCTCCTCACGCACAGACCTAAACTCAACAGATGATCACGGCATAACACGCGAAGGCCTCGCTTTTTCCGCCATCAGTTTTGATAAAGGCTTAGTCGCACCATCTCTTTGGTACTTGGTTGGCGGGTTACCTTTCTTACTGATCTACAGCACCTTATCATTTTCGGCGTGGCGGTTTGGCAAGTGTGGCTTTACCAAGGGGTTCGGCAGCGTCCCGATAGCTCTTGAAAGGTTACTGGGGCTACCTGCATCACTCTTTAGCGGCTTTTTATATACGGCCGCAGCAGCAGTTTCACCCACAGCAAAAATGACACAAGCTTTAAAATCATGGTGGGTAGCACGCGATCAAGTACCGTACGAACAAGGCGGCGTTGTTTTAAGCGCGTTGGCATGGCCTTTGGAAGTCAGCCTCGGTGGCCCCGTACAAGATATTTCAGGAAGCACACTCAAAAAGGCATGGGTCGGCCCGGAAGGTGCAACAGCTCAAATTGAACACTTCCACCTAAAACGGGCCATAATTATGAATATTGTGGCCCATATTTTGTTCATTTTAGCGCTCCTAACGGCTTATATTTTGGATGGAAAATTATTTTGATAAAGTTTCTCTACAGAAATGCTTGACTTTATAGGTCCTCTTCGACTATTTTTCCGCATCTGTTTGAAGACTAATAAAATAAATAAGGATTAGGGCTATGAGCCGTCGTTGCATGATTACTGGAAAAGGCGTAATGAGCGGAAACAATGTTTCGCACGCGAAAAATAGAACAAGACGTCGTTTTCTACCAAATATTCAGGATACAAGCCTGTATAGTGAAGCACTTGACCGTTGGGTTAAAGTAAAAGCAAGTTCTGCGGGACTTCGTACAGTTGAACACAAAGGTGGGTTTGACGCGTTCCTTACAGGCACAGCCTCAACGAAACTTGATGCAGCATTGCGCCCAATTAAAGCGCAAGTTGAAAAAGTTTTAGCTGAAAAAGCAGCTTAAGTAAGCACAAAATTACTGTGCTATAACGGTTTAACAACCCGCTCATTTGGGCGGGTTTTTATTTGGAAGAGGTCAGATTTATACCATGCTTGATTATCCAAACTTTGCATTTGATATCAAATCACGTGATGAATCATCGTTGGCGCGCACAGGTGTTTTAAAAACACCGCACGGTGAGATTGAAACGCCGAATTACATTTTCTGCGGTACAAAGGCCACTGTTAAAAACCTCTCGCCATGCCAACTCAAAGAATCACAGACTGATATTATCTTATCCAATACTTATCACCTCATGCTTCAGCCCGGAGCGGACCTCATTGAAAAAATGGGCGGTCTGCATAAATTTATGAATTGGGACGGCCCCATGCTGACTGATAGCGGTGGTTTTCAGGTTTTTTCATTGGGTGAGGGGACAATGGCCAATGAAATTAAAGGTAAAAGTAATAAAGGCTATGACAATAAAAATCTGCTCTCAATCACGGAAGAGGGCTGCACGTTCAAATCCTACATTGATGGTACAAAAATCAAACTAACCCCTGAATCTGCGATGGAAATCCAGCGTAAACTCGGTGCAGACTTATTGATGCAGTTCGACGAATGTACACCGTACCATGTCGATAAAGACTACACTGCACGCTCCATGGAAATGTCTATTCGTTGGGGCGATCGCTGCCTCACGGAATTCGAACGCCACGATAATGGGGCGCAAGCCGTGTACGGGATCGTGCAGGGAGGCGTTTACCCTGATTTGAGAAAGTTTTCTGCCGAATATACAAAAGATCGCCCGTTTTTTGGCACAGCTATTGGCGGATGTCTCGGCGGGACAGATGAAGAAATGCACGAAGTTGTCGCATCTTCCGTTCCCCACATTCACCCCGACAGACCCGTGCACTTTTTGGGAATAGGCCAAATTAAGGATGTCTTCCGTTTCGTACGTTTAGGGATTGATACATTCGATTGCGTTATTCCAACAAGATTAGCACGTCATGGCACGGCGTTTGTAAAAGGTGAACGAAAAGAAACCATCAATTTAAAAAATGCACGCTACCGTGATGATGAGAGCCCCTTAGATGAACGCATAGGTATTCCTGCATCACAAAAATTTTCCAAAGCTTATATCCATCACTTATTGAAAGCCAATGAGCTTTTGGCGACACAAATATTGGCACAACATAACGTGGCGACTATAAATATGCTGATGCGAGAAATTCGTGATGCCATAAAAACATCCTCACTCGATTCCCTTCAAAAAGAATGGCTGGGAAATTAATCAAAAAAACTGTATTCTTTTTAAAGAAGATTAACACTTTTTCTATACCATCGTCTTTGCTATTGAGCAAAAGGGACCGATAACACAATGCCACTTGAATATAAGAAAAACGAAGGTTGGGACGCGCTGATACCCGTTCTGGAAGAACATGGACAATGGTTCCATGACCTGCTCGAGTGTCTTTTCTACGAAGAGGCACGTAAAAACCTATCTGAAATCAGTAAGCCTACATCATTTGCGCAATGGCTCACTTTTGCGAATGATGGCGATCAAATTCAGCCGGAAATCATTGAAAAGCTGACCGCACTCCGTACTGATTTATTCAAAACAGCTGATATTTTAACAACGGCGGTGTCTAAAACGAACAACAAACCGTCACACGCCGACTTCAAAAGTTTCGTTACAATTTATGAAGAGTTTATGGTGCACATACGTCGCCTTGAAAAAGACTTTATGAGCGAGGGTAGCGGATATGATTCTTTTACCGGGTTACGCAGTAAAAAAATGCTGAAAGACGATGTGACGCGTGAACTGGAAAGACTTGCACGTCAAGGTAAGAAGTTCTGTCTTGCCATGGGACGCATCGATAATTTTGATTTCATAAGAAAAAACGCCGAGAAAAACGAAGTTGAAGGCTATATTAAACTTGTATCAGGCCTTATTAAACTAAGTATAAGAACATTTGATGATGCCTATTACCTTGGCGGTGATGAATTTGCGCTTTGCCTTAAGCAGGCAGACCTTGCAGGTGGCATTGCGGCTCTTGAGCGCTTAAGGCGTGAACTAGAACGCCAAGATATTGTTTTAGAACCCAATGAGGGACAGCAAAAACCATTGAGCATGTCATGCTGTATCGCCGAACCGGTAGAGAGCGATGACGTTAATGATTTACTCAGAAACCTAAAAGAAGACCTTCAAAATACGGATGAAGAAAAAACGGATACTGTTCTAAGATACCGAGAGCTAAGCCCTCTACAGCGTTTCGTTAAAGAAGGATCATAAGCCCTTACCATCGCTCGTTCGGTGATTGCAGGTACTCAAAATGGCAAGAAAAAGTAAAATTTTCGATTCTGGTATGCTGTTTGATATGATGCCCATGCCACGGATGATTGTTGATGTGGTCGACGGAAAACCCCAAGAAATCATCGAATGCAATCAATACGCAGCAAAGTATTTTAATATTGAAAAAAATAGAATTATTGGCGAAAAAATATCAGATTTTACAAACCCTGAAAATGCACGCCACTTTGAGCAATCTTTTCAGGTCAGCGTCTCAAGAAACCGCGTTGTGACCATTCCAACATTGCCGATCATCACAGAAGGCTTAAAAATTCACAGCTTCTCTGTGACGCCTATACATGATGAAGATAATAACATTCTGTATCTTGATGTTTTGGGACAACCAGACGTTCGTGATCAATCTGCGCTACAGCGTGAGCGAGATGACGCCGTTTCATTATTGGCTTCTATTTTTGAAGTGAGTGAAGTCGGAATTATTGTCACCGATGAAAAGGGCTCAATCGTTCGTGTGAACGACAGCTTTATCCGAACCTATGGCTGGCCTCGCGATGAAATCGTCGGTCAAGATTTCATCACGCTTGTCACTGATGATGAAAAAGAAAGAACCCGCATTAATCATAAAAAATTCATAAGTGTCGGTGTACGCAGCACGGGCGAAGTGAAAATGATACGAAAAGATGGCAATATTGCTAATGTTTTATTCACGTCTGCAACGCTGCGACTCAGCCAAAACCGTAAATTTCTTGTTACCACAGTCATGGATATTTCACTACGGAAACAAATGGAAAACTCTTTATTCTTGGCAAAAGAACAGGCTGATTCTGCGAACCGTGCGAAGTCTAACTTTCTGGCAAATATGAGCCATGAATTAAGAACACCATTAAACGCTATTATTGGTTTTTCAGAATTAATAATGAAGGAAACTTTTGGCCCCATCGGTACAGAAAAATATAGCGAATACATGGATGACATCCACATGAGCGCAGAACACTTACTAGAGATCATTAATGAAGTACTCGACATGTCCAAGATTGAGGCTGGCCGCCTCGAATTATCAGAGGATTCATTTAGCATATATGACACGATTGTCTCTGTGTGTCGCATGATGAGTTCACGAGTTTTCGCCAGTAATATTGATATAATCACAACAATAGAAGGCCTACTACCGCCTATAAATGCAGATTACAGATTAATCAGACAAGTCCTCATTAACCTTATTACCAATGCTATTAAATTCTCGCCGCAAGGGTCAAAAATAACAGTGTTTGCCAGTATTACCCCCCAGAACGAAATGATTATTAAAGTCTCTGATCAGGGAATTGGCATACCAGAAGATAAAATTGCCCGCGCATTAGAACCATTTGGACAAGTTGATGAAAGATCTGACATGCGCGACCTTACAAGACAGGGAACTGGACTTGGCCTACCGCTGGCTAAGGCAATGGCAGAAATGCACGGCGGCAAACTTGGAATTGAATCAGAAGTAGACATTGGTACAACCGTTTGGTTTACGATCCCAACAAAACGCCTCATTCTTGAGGACGAACCCAGCACCAACAACTAAAACCCCTTGCGCCCGCACACTAGCGTCTTTAAGATTATGTTCTGAATGCATAATGAGGAAAACATATGTCCGATTTAGAACAACGTTGCGTCGAAGCTGGTCTTAAAATGACGGGTCAACGACGTGCTATCTTGAAAGTATTGGGGCAATCAGAAGACCACCCTTCAGTAGAAGACGTCTATGAGCGTGCGAAAAAGCTCGATGAGTCTATATCTATTGCAACAGTATACAGAACTTTAGGGTTATTGGATGAACTTGATCTCGTCATAAGACATGAATTTCAAGAAGGATATTCCCGATATGAAGTGAATTGGGATCACCACCACCATTTGGTTGATTTGGATACGGGCAAAGTAATTGAGTTCCAAAATGATGAGCTTGAAAAACTAAAAGTCAAAATTGCTAAAGATCTGGGGTATGAACTCGTTGATCACCGCTTAGAGCTTTACGGCAAGAAACTAAAGAAGAAGTAATCTCATGTCCTGTAATTTACCTATACAAACCGGTGTAAAAGAGCCCGAAGATTGCAAATGTCACGGTGCCGTAATGCGTACCTATAGCAACCTTATTAAAGCAGGCCGACCTGACACAATCGCGCTCGAAGCTGCTAAAATAGTTTATGGCTATCACCACCCTGAAGACACCAAAGCCAATCAGGCACTAACTGTAGAGCGGTGGGTTAACGAAGAAAACCTTCATTAAATGTTTGAGCCTGACGCCAGACTGCCTGTTCATCTTTTTATTGATGCGCATTTAAAGCCCCTGAATGATCAAGGGATATTTTACTACATCCAGCAGCGTGGTGAAAAGAACACAGGAACCATCCTTTTAAAAATCAATAATCTTCAGGGAATATGCCTGCTACTCATCCAACAACGCGATTTAGACGGAAAATTAGGATGGATGAACGCCATCGGTAAAGAACAGGTTGAAGAAAGTGACGCAGACCAGTATATTCAGCGAGCAATTTCTCGTGACCCAGATTTATGGGTCATCGAGATAGAAGACCAAAATATGAACAACCCTTTTGAAGGGGATATGATTTCTTAGAAAGAAAGGCCTACGACTATGAAAAAAATCCTTATGATTTCTGCATTTTTTGTTACCGCTATGTCACTATCGGCGTGCTCAACTGTTGAAGGTGTCGGCGAAGACCTATCAAAAGCCAGTAGAGCCGTTGAAAGCAGTATGTAACAGAGGCTACTCACCGCCTTAAAGGATCACCGTGCCACTCTCTAGTGTAATTGAAAAACGCCGTACGTTCGGCATCATCTCGCATCCTGACGCGGGTAAGACAACGCTGACTGAAAAACTGTTGCTTTTTGGTGGCGCGATCCAAATGGCGGGGATGGTTAAGGCCAAAGGTGAGCGGCGACGTGCGCGCTCTGACTGGATGAAGGTGGAGCAAGAACGTGGTATCTCTGTGGCATCCTCTGTGATGACGTTCGAGAATAACGGCATTACCTATAATCTGCTTGATACGCCTGGTCACGAAGACTTCTCCGAGGACACATACCGCACGCTCACCGCAGTTGATAGCGCGATTATGGTGCTCGACTGCGCCAAGGGTATTGAGGCACAGACCTATAAACTGTTCGAAGTCTGCCGCTTGCGTGATATCCCGATCATTACATTCGTCAATAAAATGGACCGTGACGGTCAAGACCCGTTTGATTTGCTTGATGAAATTGAATCAAAACTCGCGCTAGAAGTTGTACCGGCCAGTTGGCCCATCGGTATGGGACGCGATTTTAAGGGGTGTTATAACTTACTCGAAGATAAACTTGTTTTGTTTGAACGATCAAAAGGCGAAGCATTAACCGAAGCTATTGAGTGCTCCGGCCTTGATGATCCGCAAATTGATAAATTACTCCCCGCAGAACAAGCCGCACAGTTACGTGAAGACGTTGAAATGATCCGCGGCGTTTTCCCCGCGTTTGATGAAGAGGTTTACCTTAAAGGCGGTATGACGCCTGTATTTTTCGGGAGTGCTGTGAATAATTTCGGCGTTCGCGAACTTCTTGGCGGACTTTCGAACTTTGCACCATGCCCCAGAAACCAAAGTACACAAGGACGCGACATTAAGCCTGATGAAAAAAAGGTTACGGCCTTCGTTTTCAAAATTCAGGCCAATATGGATCCGAAGCACCGTGACCGTATTGCATTTACGCGTATATGCTCGGGGAAATTCAAAAAAGGTATGAAGCTCAAACATTTACGCTCCGGTAAAATGCTAACCATTCACTCACCGCAGCTTTTCCTCGCACAAGATCGTGAGGTTGCAGAGGAAGCGTTCCCAGGTGATATTATCGGCTTACCGAATTATGGTGGCCTTCGCATTGGTGATGCACTGACGGAAGGTGAGGATATCACCTTCACAGGTATCCCAAGTTTTGCACCAGAGTACATGCAACGCGCGCGCGCCGAAGACCCATTGAAGGCAAAACATTTGGGTAAAGCGTTGGAACAACTCGCGGAAGAGGGGGCGGCACGTATATTTAAACCCTACAGTGACCCTGACTGGGTTGTGGGCGTTGTTGGCCCGCTCCAGTTTGATGTGCTGCGTGATCGCATTCGCACAGAATATGAAATTCCCGTAAAGTTTGAAGAAACGAGCCTGTATACTGCTCGATGGATCAGCGCAGAAGATCATGCAACACTGAAAACATTCATAGATGAGAACCAAGCCTCAATCGCGAGAGATCACGATGATGATCCGGTATTTATGGCACGTAATGCTTGGCATTTATCCGATGCAGAAGAAAAATATAAAGAGATCACTTTCACTGCAACGAAATAGCCAAAATCCAGCAGATTCCCCTTGAATTTGATCACCTAACATGACAAAAGAGTACATAATCAGTACAGATTAGTAAAACACAAGGTTTTGTAAGGCCTCGACTATGATAAAAATATCAAAACTTGCCGATTATTCCGTGGTTATTTTATCAACCATGAGCACGCACTCTCATGATCTAATGAGTGCCTCAACAGTGTCGGAACTGACCAAGTTACCTGAACCGACCGTTTCCAAGGTCATGAAATTGCTGTCTAAGGCACAAATCATACAATCGACACGTGGCATTAACGGCGGCTATTCTTTAATCAAGGATCCTGAAAAAATCACGATGGAATCTGTTATCACCGCAATTGACGGACCAATAGCAATAACCGCCTGTGCCGATGGCGCGGAACCTGATTGCTCACTTAGCCATAGCTGCTCTTTACGTGGGCGATGGGATGGTGTAAATGCAGCACTGCGCAGCGCGTTAGAAACCGTAACTTTAGCCGATATGTTAAAGATCGGCGGAGCACAAACGATTAAAACACACGAGACAAAGGACGCAATCCATGGCAGCCACTGAAGAAACCATCCAGACCGTCGAAGAAATGGCCGGAAAATATGAGGCTGGTTTTATTACGGATATTGAATCAGAAAAAGCGCCTAAAGGATTGAGCGAAGATACAATCCGTTTCATTTCCGCTAAGAAGAAAGACTGTCTCTTATACACATCTCCGAGCCCACGAGACGTCTGAGT
>CAXHFH010000080.1:0-11265 GCA_964015995.1 uncultured Alphaproteobacteria bacterium | reverse complement strand
TCTTTATTGCTCACCGGATAATTTCCTTTCCCAAAACCCACATTTTTGTAAATCAGCGCTTAGTCGGTATGACCAACATGATTTTATTGCATTGGTTGAGGATCACGGCATTTCCTATCACGAAAAGAAATATGATGAGAAAACAGGCAATGAAAATGCCCGCGGGCAGTTATTCTGCGATCATTCGGCAACCGATATTATTGATATGTTGCGCTCAGGGATTGAAAAAGCAGGTGGGACGTTTCAATTGGGAACGAAAGTTCTGGATGTTCAGAAAAATGAAACCGGATATTTGATCAAAACTGATAAGGGTGATTATTCGTGCGAAAACCTTGTGATTGCCAGTGGCGGTTTGTCTATTCCAAAAATCGGGGCGAGCAATTTCGGTTATGAGCTGGCGAAAAAATTCGGCCTGAACATTATACCGCCGCGTGCAGGGCTTGTGCCGCTGACCTTTGATGATGATTTGCTACGTAAGACTAAGCCTTTGTCGGGCGTGTCTGTCGATGCAAATGTATCTTGTGGGGGGATGGCGTTTCGTGAAGGTTTGTTATTCACCCATCGCGGCCTGTCTGGCCCGTCTATTTTGCAGATATCATCCTACTGGCATGAAGGGGAGGAGATCCGTGTTAATTTATCACCTGATGCGGATGTGTTGGAGACGCTTAAACAAGCACGACAAGAACAGTCGAAGAAGATGCTCCATAACGTGCTTTCTGATTTCCTGCCGAGCCGTATCGCCGCATTGATTGCAGAGATGAGCACTTATGATACACGCATGGCAGATTTGTCTGATGACAAACTAAAAGCCGTTACGGATATGATTGCAGCATGGGTGATTAAACCAAAGGGCAGCGAAGGGTATCGTACGGCAGAGGTTACGCTGGGCGGTGTGGATACGGATGATATTTCATCCAAAACCTTTGAGGCTAAAAAGGCTGACGGGCTTTATTTTATCGGTGAGGTTTTAGACGTCACCGGTCATTTAGGCGGGCATAATTTCCAATGGGCATGGTCATCGGGATGGTGCGCGGGGCAGGTGGTTTAGCGCCCTTCTTCTACTGCATCCGCATAATCCATAATAACACCGTAATGCGGGTCTTCGATGGTGTTGACTTCTACCAGATCTTTGGCTTTTTTGAGCAAGAGCTGACAATCTTGACTTAAGTGTACCAAATGTAAACGTTTTCCCGCCTCTTCATATTTTGTGGCGAGTGCGTCAATCGCATCGAGGGCAGAGTGGTCCCATACGCGCGCATTTCTGAAATCAATAACGATGTCAGTTTCATTTTCATCATTTTTCGGATTAAACAAATCTCTAAATGCGGCGATAGAACCGAAAAATAGCGGGCCGTAGAGCATGTAAACCTTATTTCCTTTATCTGAACGTCCTTCGGCAACCCAGATATGGTGCGCGGATTTCCATGCATAGACCAAAGCGGAGACAATCACACCGACGATCACGGCAAAGGCCAAATCATGGGCGACTGTTATGCCTGTGACGAGTAAAATAACAAAGGCATCTTCCTTTGGGATTTTATTCATGATGCGCATGGATGCCCATGCAAAGGTTGCAATCACGACCATCATCATGAGGCCTGTAAGCGCGGCAAGCGGGATCATTTCAATCCAAGTTGAGGCGAATAATATAAATCCAAGCAAGGCAAGTGCTGCCGTAATGCCAGATAGTCTGCCGCGACCACCGGATTTAATGTTAATCATCGATTGCCCGATCATCGCGCAACCACCCATAGCGCCGAAAAATCCGCACGTTAAGTTGGCCATACCTTGCCCGACACATTCTTGTGATGTGCGTCCGCGTGTTTCGGTCATTTCGTCAATGAGGGTTAGTGTTAGAAGACTTTCTATCAGGCCAATCGCGGCCAATGTGAAGGCAACAGGCAAGACAATAAAGAGTGTTTCCCATGTGAGCGGAACCATAGGAATATGGAATGTCGGCAGACCGCCCGCAACGCTCGCGAGATCACCAACGGTGCGTGTGTCTAAATCAAATCCAATCACGAGTGCGGAGACAATAATGATGGATGCCAACGGCGCGGGGACGAGGTTCCCTATTTTCGGAATTTTAGGCAAGAGCCACATAATCACCATGGTCAGCAATGTCAGCCCAATCATCAAATGCATTTCGGCGCCTTGCATCCAGTTGCCATTGAACAGGACATTGATGGCGCTGTGCGATCCTTCTGCGCCATGATCACTGATGTGCTCAGTGACTTCTGCTGCGACTTGTTGCGCCTTGAATTGCCCAAGCTGCGCGAGAAAAATCACGATCGCCAAACCGTTCACAAAGCCCAGCATCACGGGATGCGGGACGAGACGAATAAATTTACCAAGCCGGAATATACCTGCCAGAATTTGGATAATGCCTGTAACAACAATCGTTGCGAATAGGTATTCCACGCCGTAAATGGCAACCAAACCAACCATGGCAACCGCCATTGCGCCGGTCGCGCCGGAAATCATACCGCTACGACCACCAAAAACAGATGTGATTAAACCGACGAAGAACGCGGCATACAGCCCAACCAATGGATCAACGCCTGCGACAAACGCAAAGGCGATGGCTTCGGGGACGAGTGCGAGCGCAACCGTAAAGCCTGATAGAATATCAGTCTTCGGATTTTGCGTTAGACGAAATCGTTTTACAAGGCGAAGCATTGCTTGGTCTTTCTTTTGGGTCAATTTGGTTGTGGTGCTATGATCCGGATACTTAAAATAAAAACGCCCCTTAAAAAAGGGACGGTTTCTTATACGGAGGTATGCTTGATAATTCAAGCTCTGATTATAAGGCGCGCTAGCAACAGCCGCAGCCACCAGACGGATTGGTGTGATCTTCGTCACACTCCTCTTCTTCGGCAACCTCGTGCGCGTGGTCATGGTCATGGCTGTGATCGTGGCCACAGCAAGAGCCATCCGCACTGTGTTCATGATGGTTGTGTGCTGTGCTGCCCATCATCCATTGCGGTGCACCGCCACCTGTGCCCGCAGGCATGGTGGTGGACATAGAAAGTCGTTTTTTGATATCGCTCATATTGCTCATAACGGCATTCCTACATGGTTTTTAATTGGTACGCACGCATTTTTTTTGTTTGAACAAAGAAATCAGACGGTTTTTTTCTTGAACAGCTTGGCTACCCTGTTGACGCTCCAGTTGAGTTTGCTGTGAACTTCCAAATGAATTGGCAAGGCCAGGGATAGAGCTAAGGTATGGTGCTTTTTGGTATAGGCCTGACTGATAAAGACCTGAATTAATTGCGTTTTGCGTGGCGTAGTTATTCGCGCTCGAATTTTGCATACCCGTATCAACAATAATTTGATCCATTGTTTCGATATTTTGGGCGATTTGTTGGCACGATGCACCGTCTGACATCATGGCGGCATTGGTAATGGCGGATTGGTTTGCTTCGGGTGATGCGCTTGTCACGCAGGCGCCGAGCGCCATACAGGATATGGAAAGGGCAAGGAATTTTCTCATGGGCTTTTCTCTCATTTTTTGCACGGATATGGATTTTAAGATTATACAATTTGCGTTTGAAGTAAAGGGTGATGCACGAAGTTGTAAGAAAACTTAATTTGTGTCCTCAGGAACTAAAATAGAATATTGCCATGGGTACGACTATAAAAATACTTATGCTGCTACTTAAAGCTAAATATGTAGCTAATTTTCCAGCCTTTTCAGGTGATTTCTTGCATATACGATACACATGAAAAGGATAAGCCGAAAAAAGAAATGATGGAGATAGGCCTTTTCTTAATGCTAATAAGTAGGCTGTTATATTACCAAATACGCAATAGAATGTTCCAAGCATGAATAGTATTTCCATTATATCCCAATTTTTCATTCTTTGTCCTTTGCTTTCATCTGCTGTTCGCGCCATAAAATAAACAGATTAGAGGCAATGATAATTCCCGCCCCCGATAGCATCAAGGTGGTTGGTGTTTTTTCCCAGATCACATAATCCGAAATTAATGCCCAAATTAAATTTAAGTAAATCAAAGGCGCAATGATCGCCGCGGGTGCGAGTTTATAGGAATAGGTCAAACACATCTGTATGGCAAAGCTTGCAATGATAATACCAGTGATTAATGCAACCGTGAAAGGCGTGGGCGCAACGGCGTAAAACGGCATAAACGGCGCGGACATCACAACAGACACGAGAGAGAAGTAAAACACCGTCACATTGGCGTTTTCGGTTTTGCCCATCCACCGTAAACATAGTGTGACACTGGCGTAGAATATCGTCACCCCGATGCCGATCAATGCGCCTGTCGTGGAATCAAGGGCGCCGGGTTGCAGGATAACGCCTGCGCCAAGCAAGCCGATCACCACCGCCGCGCCGCGGTAAATCCCAACCCGTTCTTTCAACAACGGATAAGACAGCCCGACAATAATCAAAGGCGACATAAAGAAAAAGAGCTGCGCCTGTGCGATGGGCAAGTACCCGTAGGACATGAACGCCAAAAACATCGTAATCGCGCCCAGAATACCGCGAATAATCTGCATTTTATGATTGGTTTTTCGAATATCAGGGAGCTGCTTTAACGCCGCAAGCAGGCCAAAGCTCAGGATGAGAACACCAACACTGCGATAGAAAAAAACATCGACGGCATTGTGATGATCGCTCGCCAATTTTACCATTGAAGACGATGCGACCAGAAAAATGGAATTGCCGATGCCGCATAAAATGCCGATGCTGACTTTCTGGTTTGGCGTCGTTTCAGTGTTTTCGTTTGTCATCTTTGCCCGCTGAATTGACGCGTGATATGTCACGCTTTACTGTTGTTTACGTTATACCTGAAACGGAGTGGTGGGAAGAGTATGGGTAAAGAAAATAAAGGCTTTATCGCGGAGTTTATGACGGGGTTTGACAGCTCCGCTGCGCTTGCACCTGATATCATGATTTTGACGGGTGCGGGGATATCGGCAGAGAGCGGCCTACAGACTTTTCGCGGGGCGGGTGGCCTGTGGTGCGGTCACCGCGTTGAGGATGTT
This sequence comes from uncultured Alphaproteobacteria bacterium, assembly GCA_964015995.1. Lineage (GTDB taxonomy): Bacteria > Pseudomonadota > Alphaproteobacteria > Micavibrionales > Micavibrionaceae > UBA1672. The sequence goes on along the minus strand of CAXHFH010000080.1, from coordinate 6,251 downwards.
GCCACGCCCGAAGCCTTCGCACGCAACCCTGCCCTTGTCCATCAGTTTTATAATGAACGTCGGCAAGGTCTGCTGAGTGATGAGGTCGCGCCTAATCCCGCGCACATCGCGCTTGCACGGTTACAAAAAGAATGGGCGGGGGAGGTCACGATTGTTACCCAGAATATTGATGATCTGCATGAGCGCGGCGGCGCGGAAAATGTCATGCATATGCACGGGGAGATTTTGCGCTCCTTCTGTCTTCATTGCCGCAACAAGATTGACCAGAGGGCGGATTCCTCCACTGATGATACATGCGGGTCATGCGCTAAAACAGGCGGGATGCGCCCTGATATTGTCTGGTTCGGGGAGATGCCCTATTTGATGGACGAGATTGAAACGAAGTTGCTGAATGCGGATTTGTTTATCTCCATCGGGACATCGGGGAATGTCTACCCCGCCGCCGGATTTGTGCGGACAGCCGATTTTTCAGGTGCGAAAACGCTTGAGATAAATTTAGAACCATCGCAAAATGCGTACGAATTTACCCACGGAATCTACGGTAAGGCAGGTGCGGAAGTGCCGCAGTTTGTAGATCAGCTATTGAAGGAACAACAATGACCACCCAACAAGCCATCGAAGCCGTTTATGAATCTATGTTCAATGATAATGACGGATTGAATGACCGCATCAAAGATTTGAAAGCAGCGATGAAAGAAGAAGGCGTGAAAAAAGCGACTTTCGACCCGACCCGTCTTGTGCAAAATAACCGCGAAGGACGCAAACGCATGCAGAGCTATTTCAAAAAACGCGGCGTTGTGGTGGTGTTTGAATAATTACCCCCGAATAAAGACGTAGTTTTCCGCGTCTGATGCGGTCTTATCAAACGCGTAACCGTTAATGTCGAAATCTTTCAAGCTCTCAGGTTCTTCAATACGGTTTTGAATCATATAGCGTGCCATTGATCCGCGTGCGCGTTTCGCAAACAATCCGATGACTTTGGGGGCGCCGTCTTTCATTTCCTTGAAATGACAGGTGATAAACGCGCCGTCTAAGGCTTTGGGCTTTACTGACTTGATATATTCATTCGACGCCAGACAAATCACGCTGTTGTCTTTATGGCTCTTGGTCGCATCGTTACAGGTGCGTGTGATGATATCCCCCCAGAAATCATAAAGGTCTTCCCCGCGCGGGTTTTTAAGTTTCTTCCCCATCTCAAGGCGGTAGGGTTGCATCAAATCAAGCGGGCGCAGCAATCCATACAGACCCGATAAAATGCCTAAGTGATCCTGCGCGAAATCCATATCATCGTCGCTCAGGGTTTCGGCCTCTAACCCCACATAGGTATCGCCCTTAAACGCATAAGCCGCGGGGCGGGCATTGGCCGCCGTGAAAGGGGTGGTGAAATTCTGAAAGCGCGTATAATTCAAATCGGCGAGCTTATCAGACAGCTTCATCAGGTTCTGCAGCTCCGCCTTGGACATATCTTTGGCCACGTCTGCCAGTATTTTGGCATCGTCGATCAAAGCGGGCTGGGAATGTTTATCCCCCATCCAATCACTTTCAAAGTCCAGTTTCTTAGCGGGAGACACAAGCGCAAGCATGAAAAATTCCTTCAGATTTTATATGATTTTCACAACTCTAAAAGCCCCGCCCGCCAAGGGCAAGAGGATTTTACCGATTGTTAATATCGGTTTTCTTGATATCGGGAATTCCTTTGACATAAACGCCGCGCAGCAGTACGCTTTAGCACAATTAATAACAATAAGGGCAAACCCCCATGAGCAAAATCGAAGAAATTAGAGATAAATTCGGCGATGCCTTAAGGCTCTCGAAATTCGCGCAAGACCGTTCACTGGTGAAGCGTTTCGCAGGTGGTTCTATCACGCGTGAAGATTACGAAACCTATAGCAAGAACGGGCGCGTCGATGAAATTTTCGGGCATATCGTTAATGCCAATCCGCATAAAATGTATTTCGGCTTCGGGCCGAGCTTTGGGTACGCGGAGGCCGAAAAGCTCCGTAATTATATGCTCGCCACCGATGTGTTGTCATTCATGATGGAGGCCGATGTTTCCCTTGATCTGGATGATCCGAAAAATGCACGCACCAAGGAAATTTTAGAGCAGGGCATTAATGTTTACGCGCTTAAATATAATCATGCGCCGCCTTTGTTAAAGCCATATTGTGAGCATCCAGACTTAAAACCCCTGTTAGAACGCCACCGTTTTGAAGGGAACAAAACCATCGACGGCCCCGTCTATAACCCGCACACCGCCAGTAAAGACCAAATGGATGAAATGAACGACCACGGGATCGGGTTTTAGTTTTTAGTGCTTGCCCTGTTTTTTAAAATTTGATCTTCAAATACTTGGACACGGACATACCAAAGGTAAAAACCTAAAAGCATCCAAAACAAGCCTAGAATTCCTGTTAAAAAATAAAAGTAAGTTGCTTCTTTTAACAGTTTAAATTTTATTTTAGCACTCTCAACTTCCATGAATAGTTTATCTTTCTGGTCATTGATATTTTGTATTTCTTCAGAAGTTTGAATGTCATCTACTTCTAGTATGCGAACGATTTTGTCGCCTAATATTTCTTGCTGTGCTTCAATTTTAGATACCGCAATTATTGTGGCTGCCCTTTCTTTGCCAATAAACCAAAATGATAATAAGGATATAGAAAGACCACTTAGTGCGATAAATTTATATAAGTTATCTGTTGGGAATTGTTTCACTAAATCACTCCCACTCGATCGTACCTGGGGGTTTTGATGTGATGTCATAGGTTACGCGGTTGATGCCGTGGACTTCGTTGATAATCCGAGTGCTGACGCGGCCTAAAAATTCATGTTCGAACGGGTAATAATCCGCCGTCATACCATCGGTTGAGGTCACAGCGCGGAGCGCGCAAACGTAATCATACGTTCTGGCATCACCCATCACACCCACGGTTTTCACGGGCAGCAGAACAGCGAAGGCTTGCCAGATTTCATCATACAGCCCCGCATTACGGATTTCATCCAAATAGACCGTGTCGGCCTTACGCAGGATATCAATTTTCTCCTGCGTGATCTCACCGGGAATTCTAATCGCCAAGCCCGGCCCCGGGAAGGGGTGGCGGCGAATGAAATCTTCGGGCATGCCAAGTTCTCGGCCAAGCTCGCGCACTTCGTCCTTGAACAACTCGCGCATTGGCTCCACCAGCTGTAAATCCATCTCATCAGGCAAACCGCCAACATTATGGTGACTTTTAATCGTTTCGCTGGGCCCGCCTTTGAAACTGACGCTTTCAATCACATCGGGATAGAGCGTGCCTTGTGCCAGAAACTTCGCACCGCCAACGCGCGCGGAGCATGCATCAAACACATCAATGAACAATCCACCAATGACTTTACGCTTAATTTCAGGGTCGGAGATTCCTTCCAGACCGCCAAGGAATTTATCGGAGGCTTCTTCGTGGATGAGGGGGATGTTGTAATGGTTGCGGAAGAGATCCACCACCTGTTCGCTCTCGCCTGCGCGCATCAATCCTGTATCAACGTAAATACAGGTCAGTTGATCGCCGATGGCTTCATGGATGAGGATCGCGGTGACGGAGCTGTCTACGCCCCCTGACAGGCCGCAAATCACCTTTTCATTGCCGACTTGTGCGCGGATTTTGGCGATTTGCTCCTCACGGAACGCCGCCATAGTCCAATCACCCTTACAGCCGCAGACATTATGAGTAAAATTTTTCAGTAAGTCTTTACCGTGGGGTGTGTGCACCACTTCCGGGTGAAACTGTACGCCGTAAAAATGGCGTTTTGTGTCGGCGATAAATGCATAAGGCGCACCGTCTGATTTTGCGACAACCTCAAACCCGTCAGGCAGGCTGGCGACATGATCGCCGTGGCTCATCCAGACTTGCTCATGCGCGCCTTCGTCCCAAACATTGGTGGTGATTTCCGAATGGGACACGACATCAACATAGGCGCGGCCAAACTCACGGCTTTGCTCGCCTTCGACCACACCGCCAAGTTGTTGCACCATGGTTTGTTGCCCGTAACAAATGCCGAGCACAGGCACGCCCATCTCAAACACCAGTTCCGGCGCGGCGGGTGCGTCATCATCCAGAACACTGCACGGCCCGCCCGCAAGGATAATGCCCTTCGGGTTGTAGGCTTTGATTTTATCATCGGGCGCGTCATTGAATGGCCAGATTTCACAATAGACCCCGTTTTCGCGCAGGCGGCGGGCAATCAGTTGCGTGACCTGTGATCCGAAATCCAATATCAGGATGTGATCATGCTGTGCGTTGATGGCGGTGAGCGGAGCTTCTTGTGTCTGTGTCATATTCGTTTTTACCCGTTTGTGCGCTTTGAATTGATTACGATCCTTTGTAGCGCGGAATCGCGGCTGCTTGAAGCCCCAAATATCAGGAATTATTGTTTTTTTATGCAAAAAGCGATAAAGTAGGCTTCGTTGATATAAAAAATAAAAAGAGTAATGGGTTATGGGTTTCGATAGTACCTCCGATAAAATGGTTGTGGTTCTGGTTGTCGACATGCAGGAAAACATGTGGGATGGCGAGGGCGGCATTTCTGACAGATTGTTGCAAAAACGTATGCAGGCGATGGATTCTCTGGCTGATGATATTGGCAAATTCACCAATGACATGCGTGATAACGGTGCGCAAATTGTATGGGCGTTGATGGATAATGACGAATTATCCAATTACGGTGACTTGCATCATTTGCAAAGACAGGATGGCGATCTTGAAATTCGTAAAACGGCACAATCGGCATTGCCTGAAAATACTGCATTTTTTGAGGAATTAAAAGCGCAGGCCGAACAGGATGGTAAAGATCTGGAAATTAAGGTCTGTGGTGTTTGGGCACTGGAATGTATTGCGAATACTGCCGTGACCTTGCATGAGGCGGGCTATGATATGCGCGTGGTCGGTGATTTGATACTGGATAGCGCCAAACCCTGCATGGATGATGATCGCCCCGATTTTGCCGAAGCACATGCCTTACACGCGATTGGCGGCGCGACAGGCCTTGGCACAGAAGTGTCCCAGTGGTCGGAAGATGTTGTTGCGGGTCAAAAGGCGATTGCTTCTGCGCATTCTAAAAATGTACCTGACGGTTTTGAATTATAGGCGCGTATGGAAGAGAAAAAAGAGCGCAGCAAATTCAGAAAATATATGAGCCGTACTTTTGATGCGGTTGTGGGTACTGCGCTTGCCGCGCATCTAACACTTTTTTCGGTGCCTGATTTAACCTCCTCTGAACTTGAGGATTACATGCAGGATAATGATATTCCGATGGAGTTGGTTGAGGGCGTCGATATCAGTAATATCAGGATCTATGACAGCAACAACTTCTTTGCAGCGCTCGATAATGCAGGGCGTGAATTTATCTCTCCACCGGGCGGCAGTGATGGTTGGTATAATGATTACGCAAATGGTTTTAACAGGGTTTGGCACGATAAAGCGACGGCGATCCATTCGGGTGGTGAAGGCCGCATTATCATGTACCCTGAGAGGTCTTTGGATGAGTTTAAAGATTTTCTTGCACATCATACAGGCATTCCGGCCGAAGATTTGGAAGTCACAGATGAAATGAATAATCTGGCCTTTTTATATGTTCTTCGCCATGAAATTGAACATATTCACGATGCTGATATTGATGCTCCGCCGTCAGTACATAGTGATTCAACGCGTCACGGTATCGGCCGGGCATTGAAATTCTTAACAATGCCATCAGAAAATGAACAGACACTAGAAGGTGAATTTTATGCGGATTACGGCGCAATAAAAGCCATCAACAATGCGCTGGATGCGGATGTTTCTGATTATGTTATATCGTGGCGCGCCGCAGCGCTTCTTGGGTATAAAAACACGCATGATACTGAATTTTATTTGGACTCTAAATTAGATGATCCTGACGCAGAGATAGACTTCTTGGGGCATGAGGTGGATCGCGGTGTTCTTGTGATTGCTGTTTCAAGAAAGTTAGATGATTATCCTGATGATATCTTCGGAAAATACAGAGTTTATATGAGCGTATTGGACGTTATTGACGACATAAAAGCGGGACAACACCTCGGTTCGGAAGATGATGCTTTTGATGGCCTAAGAAGTCTTATGAGACAAATAGAAAATGATCTGGGTTTGACGTGTGATCCCTCCAATGTAGAACACAGACTTCAGACACCTGAGCGCGTTCAGAAAATGGCAGAATTATATGTTCAGGGGTTTGAGTTTTTGGCACCAACCAAAGCTAAAGAG
>CAXHFH010000079.1:0-11429 GCA_964015995.1 uncultured Alphaproteobacteria bacterium | reverse complement strand
TCTCGTGGGCTCGGAGATGTGTATAAGAGACAGATGTACCGCATCCGCAGCCTGCTGTGGCGTTCGGGTTGTTGATTTTAAATTCGGAACCGATCAGGCCTTTTTCAAAGGACACAGTCGCGCCATCCAAAAATCCCATAGAGATATCATCTGTTAGAACGCTGTCTTCTAAAACAATATCCTTGGTGTCTTTATCTTCGGTCAGCTCGAGTTTATATTGAAAGCCCGAGCATCCGCCGCCTTCCACACGCACACGCAACATCAAGGCATCTTTGCCCTGTGCTTCACGAAGTTCATTTATGCGCTTTACCGCGCTGTCATCTACATTTAAGCTCATATTCGTATTATATCGCGTCATCACACAGGTAATCAACTCAAATGGAACAACCATCCTATAATTATTGCGCTTTGCCGCTCGCGTCCTATGCCTCAAAGCCCGAGGATACGCTGGGGCGTGTCCACGAAGAACCGGAAAGCCGCCACCGCACACCGTTTCAGCGTGACCGTGATCGTATCATTCATTCCAGTGCCTTTCGCCGTTTGAAATATAAAACGCAGGTCTTTGTTTACCATGAGGGGGATCACTACCGAACGCGCCTGACGCACACATTAGAGGTTGCGCAGATTACCCGCACGCTTGCCCGTGCCTTTATGGTGAACGAGGATTTAGCAGAAACCATAGCGCTCGCCCATGATTTGGGGCACACCCCGTTCGCGCATATCGGAGAAGATCATCTTAAGGTGGCCATGGAGCCGTTTGGGCGGTTTGAGCATAACGACCAATCCTTACGTGTTTTGACAACGTTAGAGCGTAAGTACCCGCAATGGAACGGATTAAATCTGACGTGGGAAACATTGGAAGGGGTGATCAAGCATAACGGTCCAGTGACCGGGGAACCGCACATTGCCGCGCGTGAATTGCAAGAACGCATGGATATGCGCTTTGATACTTATGCGTCAATGGAAGCACAAGTCGCGGCGCTGTCTGATGATATTGCGTATAATAACCATGACATAGAAGATGGTATACGCGCCGGATTGTTTTCTATTGGTGATTTGGAAGAAGTGCCAATGCTTTCAAGGGTGTTAAAAGACGTTCGTGATGAATATCCATCAATAGAAGATCGGTATCTAATACAGGAAACCAAGCGTGATATGATTGGTGTAATGGTGGATGATGTGATGGCGGAAACGCATAAACGCCTATCAGCGGTTAAACCCGAATCGCCTGAGGATATCCGCAAGGCAGGGCAACAAATTGTGTCATTCTCGCCTGAAATGCACGAAGATGTGCGGATTTTAAAGGATTTTCTGTATAATCGGATGTACCGACATTACACAATTAACCGCATCTGGTTGAAGGTTGAGCGCATCGTTGGCGACTTGTTCCAAGCTTTCCACAAGAATTATCAACTGCTTCCTGATAACTGGCAAGCACGTATCGTTGAGGCCGAAGCGGTAGAGGATGAGCAGACTAGGGCGCGTATCGTTGCCGACTATATTGCGGGCATGACCGACCGTTATGCAATACGTGAGCATGAAAGGCTCTTTGACCTTTACTGGGATTTGCGGTAATTTTTTTATACATAAAATTTATTACACGAGCCGGCAGAAATCTGTCCGGATTTATCGAATATACTTGCGTAACTAAGGACGAAGACGATGAGCCAAGGCGATCAATTCCATCAACACGGATATGACCATTATCTAAAAGCCCCTAAAAGGCCGAAAGCCCCACAGGCGGCCGCGGATAATCGCGGCGGTCGATCTGGTTTTTTGCGTAATGTACAGAGCCCTGTCTTCGCGAGTGCGATGCTGATTGCTGCGGCGATATTGTTCGTTAGTGTTATTGTAATGACATATCCCGATGATGAGGCACAGAACCAACCGATTCCGGTTGTGAAAGCTGACCTGCGCCCGTTGAAGGAAGTGCCGAAAAATGCAGGAGGGATGGAAATTCCGAACAAAGAAAGTACAATTTTGGCACGCGCCGGTATGCCGTCTGTAAAAGATGAGCGTGAAAAAATTGAAAATCTTTTGGCCCGCAAAAAACAAACACCCTCAACGAGCAAGGGACTTGCGATTAGTCGTGCTATGGAAGGGCAAATGTCAGAACCAACGCAGGGCATGCCGTTACCGCGCAGCGAAGAGGCTGAGGCAATCAATATTCTTTCTGCAAACGAAGATCAGGTAGAGAAGCCTTTGGAAGAAGCGGAAGACATTGCTGCCGTAGAGGTCAAGCCTGATTTTGAAATAAAAGAGCCCAAGGCCGATGACATTTTGCAAAAAATAGGCTCAAGCCAGAGCGATGAAACAGATACGCAAAGCGATGAATTTGCGCTTAAGGTTGCTTCCGCAGCAGTGGCAAGTAAGCCTGTTCGTAAGAACACCTCTAAACCATCTCCGGCGGCCGCAAAGACTCCTGAGACGATAGATTATGTACGCAGCGTTTTGGATAATGATAAAACAGCCAAGCCGCCGCAAGAGATTGAGCCTGCTGTCGGGGCATCAACAAATGTTGCCATCACTGCAGGATCATATTTTGTTCAACTCGCCAGTATTACAGACCCTGCGCGTGCGCCCAGTGAGTGGACGAAAATGCAGAAAAAATACGGCGTTTTGTCCAATGCCACATTCCGTATTCAAGAAGCGTCTTTAAGCAATGGAAAATTTTATCGCATTCAGGCAGGGCCGATGAGTAGATCAAGTGCCAATAGAATTTGTGATGCATTAAAGAGCGCAAAAAAGCCCGGAGGCTGCATTGTCGTTAAATAGAGATTACGGACACGAAGCAGAGCAAGCATTGGCATGTATATTTTCTGTTTCGGGTGAGCAGTTGAGCGATTCCGAAATTGCTCTGTTCAAAGCCGCAAATCCTCTAGGGTTCATTCTTTTTAAACGTAACTGCGATAACCCACAGCAGGTTAAGGCACTGGTCGATCACTTGAAAGAGTTGGTCGGACGTGATTGCCCTGTCTTGATTGATCAAGAAGGTGGGCGCGTGCAACGTCTAAAGCCGCCGCATTGGCGCGAACATAAGCCAATGCGCTTTTTCGGGGATGCGTATAAAAATGATCCTGAAGCCGCGCTTGAAACATTGCGCTTTGAAACGCTGCGCCTTGCCGAGGAACTCGTGGATGTCGGTGTGAACGTTAATTGTGCGCCAGTCCTGGATCTATGTTTCGAAGGGGCGCACGATATTATCGGTGACCGTGCCTTCTCTGATGATCCGGAGGTCGTGGCGCGTTTAGGATTATCTGTTTGCCGTCATTTTCTGAGTGTTGGCATAACGCCCATTATTAAGCATATCCCGGGCCATGGGCGCGCGTGCGCCGATAGCCATTTGGAGCTGCCCTATGTTGATGCTGTGCATGAAGATTTATCGTGTTTGGACTTTGCGCCGTTCCGTGAGATTGCGAAGTCTGATGTTGGGCAGGCCGTATGGGCGATGACAGCGCATATAACGTATCAGGCGCTGGGCGCAAATAGGCCTGTGTCGTTATCCGCCAGTGCAATTCAGAAAATTATTCGTGAAGAAATCGGCTTTGACGGTATCTTGATCTGTGATGATTTGGATATGAAGGCGCTTGATGAATATGGTAGCGCATCGGAAAAAGCCAATGAAGCGATCAATGCGGGGTGCGATTTGGGGCTTTATTGCGCCGGAGAGTTCGAAAAAATGGAAGAATTGGCAGAAAACCTGCCTAAATTGAGCGAAAAGACGTTAAAAAGATTGAAAAATGCGGCTATTTTCCAGAATATGGCGGCATGATGAGCAAAGAGACAGCAATAGCGCAAGATAATGACCATAACGCATCGGGCGTTCCTGCTGGCGCTGTGGCTGAGGATGGTGTTGATCGGTTGCTGCTTGACCTTGATGGTTTTGAAGGGCCGATTGATGTTCTGCTAGAGCTATCCCGTAATCAGAAAGTGGATCTGGCCAAAATCTCTATTTTACAATTGGTGCGGCAATATCTGGAATTTATTGAGCGTGCCAAGGCGCGCAATCTTGAGCTTGCCGCAGAGTATCTCGTGATGGCCGCGTGGATGGCGTATTTGAAGTCTCGCTTGTTCTTACCCAAAGATGAAACCAGTGATGAGCCAAGCGCGGAAGATATGGCCGAAGCCTTGCAGTTTCAGCTTCGCCGTTTGGAGGCCATGCAAAACGCAGCAGAGATGTTGCAGGAGCGTCCGCGCCTTGGTGTTGATGTTTATGCACGCGGCGAACCGGAAGGCTTGGGCACGAAAACACGCACGCAGTGGCATGTGACGTTTTATGATCTTATGAATGCATATGGTGCGATTGAGCGCCGAAAAGAAAATAATCAATATGATCTTCCCACTTTTCAATTGATGTCGACGGATAAGGCAATGTCACGGCTATCGCAGATGCTGGGTGCGCTTCCGAAAAAAGGAACACATAGTGTTTGGGCAACGCTGCATAGTTTTATTCCCGAGGCCGTCGAAGATATTCTTTATGCGCGCTCTGCGCTGGCCTCTACCTTTACTGCGGGGTTGGAGCTTGCAAAGCAAGGGGAGTTAGAGTTTAGGCAAGAAGGGCTTTTCAGACCCGTTTATATGCGTACAAGGCATGCGGGGGAAGCGAGCGAAGATGTTTAAGGATAGTGAATATCTACAAACTGTTTTGATGTTGTTCGGTGTGCCTGAAGGCATATTTGATCACGCTGACCCGCTCGCAGTATTTATTGTGTTTATTTTTAGCTCACGCATATTCATATTTTTTCTGTCAATTTTGATATGGATGTTTGTTAAATTCTTGCGGGCACATGTTGATCCGAATGCGAATAAAGAAAAAATTTCAGGCGGTTTCACAACGCACCAATATCACGATATGAGTGAAATGGGTAAGATGTATAAAGGCGATAAAAAGCCGACATTTATGTCTATGGCGTTTAAGGGGTTTATTATCCCTGTCTTGGTCATATTTATTGCAATAACGATCGCAATGGAGATGTCTAATGGATAAAAAAGAACAACTGAGACTGTTAGAAGCTTTGTTATTCGCGGCGCGCGAACCGATGAGTGCATCGGAGTTATCTGACCGTATGAATGTTGATGCAGACATGAAAGTTTTGCTGGGTGAGCTTCAAGCAATATATCAGGATCGCGGCGTAAACCTTGTTAATATAGAGAATAAATGGGCTATGCGTACGGCCGTTGATTTGGCAGAGCATTTAAATATTGAAAAAGAAGTACATAAAAAGTTATCACGCGCGGCGATGGAAACTTTGGCTATTATTGGCTATCATCAGCCTGTTACGCGTGCGGAGATTGAAAATATTCGCGGTGTCGGCACACATAAGGGCACGCTCGATGCGTTGATTGAAGTTGGTTGGGTTAAGCCGGGTAGAAGACGCGAAACATTGGGGCGACCACTGACATGGGTGACGACAACCGATTTCCTTGATCACTTCTCACTCGAAAGCCTTACAGATCTTCCCGGTATGGATGAAATGAAAGCCGCAGGATTGCTTGATCGCCGTCCGGCTATCGACACTATTCAACAGGATGACTTGTTTGTTGGTGGCTCTGGACAAGACGATGATGAGGGCGTAGAACAAGATCAGGAAGAGTTTTCGCAAGATTATGAAGATGAGCAGCTTGCAGAGGGCGCGTAAGATATGAGCATGATTGCGATTGTTGTTTTAGTTTTATTGCTTTGTATTATCGCTATGCTAGCGATGGCGAACGTGCCTAAGGGCGGCAAAAAAGATCAAAAAGATTCCGTTGACGAAGATCGTACAGCAGAAGAAGACGAAGACAAGAAGGACGACTAACATGGCACCTAGTGCAGTACAAATTCTGATTATCATATTGATTGTTATGGTTTTATTCGGTGCGGGGCGTATCCCGAATATCATGGAAAACATGGCCAAAGGGATCAACAGTTTTAAAAAAGGTCTTAAAGACGAAGACGATTCCCCTAAGCCCTTGGAAGATAAGGGGCATGATGCGGAAGATATTGTTGTCAGTGAACGTAAAGACGAATCTAAAGACGTTTAAGGCATGGACTCAGCAATTTATCTGCCTTGGTGGGCGTGGGGATATTTAGTCATTGCCTTGATTGTTTTTGCATTGGGCTGGACGATTGAGGAAATGCGCACTCAGAATAATATCATTTCATCAGCACTCTCGTTGTTCACAATCTGCACATGTGTTGTTGGTTTTTATAACCCGCAAATCCCTGAGTTTTTGGGGCTGTTCCTTATTCCCATGGTCGGTATTGGTATTTATTGGGAGATCACACGTGTTGAGGTTGAAAAAAAGATTGCACTCAAGATGCTTGAGCAGGATCTGGCGTTGACGGATGATGAGCGTGATTTTTTGTTAAATACAGGTTTGGTCTTTAATGCGCTAATTATTGTGCCGGGCTATGTTATGGGGCTGTTTTTGTGTTTTAATGTTTTGGGTTTTTGATAAACGTTCATACTGATAAGAGATTTATTGAACAATGCTAGATTTTGGTTGGCCAGAGCTGTTCTTGATTATTGCCGTTGCCGTGATTGTAATTGGTCCTGATGAAATCCCCGCTGTTATGGTTACGTTGGGGCGCGTTGTGCGTCGCCTGCAATATATCCGTTATGCGATATCCCAACAATTTGATGATGTGATGCGTGATGCTGATCTGGATGATATTCGCAAGAGCGTAAACTTCGAAGCCAAGGATGAAGATGGCAATGATATAGAATTTGATGAAGCTGCGGCCGATGAAGAATATGCCATGATGGATGCGGACATTAATACCCAAAATGATGAGGAGGGGCGTGATGACAAATCCTGAAAATCCTTCCGAAAGCAGAAATTCGGACAATATCAACACAGAAGCAAAACCAATCGTTTCTCATCTTGTTGAGTTACGCACCAGACTGTTATGGGTGATTGGTATAATGATCCTAGGGACAACAGTCAGCTTCATTTTTGTTGATTCAATATATAGCTTTTTAGTGTATCCCCTTGCCGAAGCAATGAATGAAAACGATACAAATCGATTGATATATACGGGATTAACCGAGGCGTTTTTCACATACTTAAAAGTTGCTTTCTTTTCAGGTATCTTCCTGACCTTTCCTGTACTTTTACTTCAAGTCTGGATTTTTGTGGCGCCGGGGCTCTACAAAAACGAAAAAAACGCCTTTTTCCCATTCCTTGTGGCAACCCCCGTTTTGTTCTTTGCAGGCGGCGCGTGTGTGTATTACATCGTCTTGCCGATGGCATGGCCTTTTTTCCTGAGCTTTCAGTCTACGGGTGCGGATATGGCGCTGCCGATACAGCTTGAGGCGCGGGTGAGTGAATATCTCGATCTTATTATGACGTTGATCTTTGCCTTTGGGTTATGCTTTCAACTGCCTGTGTTTTTGACGTTATTGGGGCGTGCAGGTCTGATCACTGCGGACTTTCTTGCATCCAAGCGTAAATTTGCCATCATCATCGCCTTTATCGTGGCGGCCTTTTTGACGCCGCCCGACATGATTTCACAGGTGTTTTTGGCCATTCCCATTCTCGCATTGTACGAGATATCCATTATACTCATCAGAAGGTCTGCTCCAAAAAATGACGCAAAGCCCGCTTGAAATTTATCACAGCCGGATTAAAGCCGGAGCGCTGCATGAGGATGCAGTGCAGGAGAATGCAGTTAAAGAGCTACAGCGATTATATGATGAATTGCTGAGTGATGAAAAAAAGCCAAAACTCAGTTTTTTTGAACGTATTACACGTAAAAATGATCGTGAAGAACTGTCTGTGCCGTTGGGGCTTTATATGCATGGCGGTGTTGGGCGCGGGAAATCGATGTTGATGGACCTATTTTATGATTGCCTGCCCGAGACCATGAAAAAACGCCGCGTTCATTTCCATGAATTTATGATTGAGGTACATGATTATATCAACACCCGCAGCAGCAATGACAGCGTAAAAGGTATCGTTGACCAGGCGTTGCCATCATTGGCCAATATCATTGCAAAGAAATCCCGCATACTGTGTTTCGATGAATTTCATGTTGTGGATATTACAGATGCCATGATTTTAGGGCGCTTATTCAAAATCCTGTTTGAACATGATGTGATCGTTGTGGCAACGAGTAACTGGGCGCCTGATGATTTATACAAAGACGGTCTACAGCGTGATCGGTTTTTGCCTTTTATTAAGTTGTTGAAATCGAGAGTGCGCAGTATTCATTTGAATAATCCGCATGATTATAGAACGCTTGGCATTCAGATTGATGACACATACTTCACACCGATAAATCGCGGCACGCAGGCTAAGATGGACGATGTTTTTGCGGCGCTGACGCAGGGCGAAAAGCCTGAGCAAGAAACGTTAACCGTTAAAGGCCGTGATATTGTTGTTGAGCAAGCGGTAAAAGGCGTTGCTCGATTTACCTTTGCGCAATTATGTGAGCGTCCGCACGGCGCGGAGGATTATCTGGAGATTGCCCATAAATATCACAGTGTGCTTTTGGAAGGTATTCCAAAGCTATCGTACGACCGCCGTAACGAAGCCAAGCGTCTGATGAACTTGATAGATGCCCTGTATGAGGCGCGTGTTCGCGTGATTATTTCCGCTGCGACAACTCCGGAAAAACTATATCAGGGCAGTGATCATGCATATGAGTTTGAGCGTACTGTTTCACGTCTTTTGGAGATGAAAAGTGAAGGATATCCTTGAATATTTTTAGGTTTGACACTATCATAACTTCTATAAAATTAATCGCTACGCACTTTTAGGGACGGAAAATATGTTAAGGTTTTTTCTTACAGGATTACTGCTTTCTTTTTTACCGGTTACCGCTGTGTTCGCGCAGGGGACTGTGCCACAGCAAAGTGTCTATGACAGGGATTATATCCAAGTCTTGGAAGAGGATGATTACGCAGACATCGCGGAAATACACAAGTTACAAGAAGCTATACCAATCGCAGAAGATAACTGTCTGAGAATTAAAAAGGACAGAAAAGTTTGCCGTTGTGAAAATGGGTATCTTTACACAGAATATGATGGACACGTCAAAAGTCTTAGCGATAGAAACCCTTCTTGGGAACGTAAAGATCTTAAATACAGCTTTTACTGGGACGGTGTGACATACGAAGATGAAAGTGACCTTGATTCTTTCCGTTCTTATTCTGACAAATATCATGTCCTCCATTGTGATGATGAGCAAGAAAAGTAGTTTTTATGATGTCTTCGGGGGCACGTCACAGATCTAAAATTTTCGCTATATTACTTTTCGTATCTTTCGTCAGTGGAGTTTTTCTTAACTGGAGTTTTCTAGTTTCTGAGTGGACAGGAATCGTTAAAATCGAAGATGAGGAAGACATTAAAAAGGCGGGTGCGGTTTTTTATCTTCTCGATAAATATGAGAATAATAGCATGCTTTTTCAGAGCGATGTAATCTACGACGTACATTTACAAGAATGTGCAAAATTAGAGTTCATGCGACTTGTTCATGTTGTAACGGAAAGAACGTTGAAGGAAAAGCCTCGGTGGCGCAGAAAAACCGTACATTATACGGAAACGTTAATGGGGGCAGAAACTGAGTTGGATGTTTTCTTCGATGATTGGGGGCAAAAGGTTTCGGAGTTGGATAGGCTATGTGCAGAAGTATCGGAAAAAGAAGTTCCGATAATCCATGTTTATGACAAAAGGGAGGTGCGGGATTTAAAATTATTGGATGATACACAGAAATACACGATGAAAATGCACAGAGATTGCGCTATGGAGCCTCTAAAGCGTGTAAAAATAAAAAAGCTTTGTAGCAGTTCTGATACTCACGCTGTATGTCGTCAGGGATTAGTTCCTGAGGAAATTAATAGAAAGATGACAAAAAGATGTATGTGCCCACTTAGAGAAATCCGAAAATCATATCATGAGCTGGTCAAGGCCATGGCTAAAAAACACCCTTTGTGGAATGACAAGGTCGTTCATTATATAAGAGAAAGTCCGGATGCTCTGGGAGAACGGCATTTTTTCTTTGATTTTGAGGTGGAAATAACACCACCGGAACAAATAGATTGTAGCAAATAATCATGAGCGCAAAATTGCAGCCCTCTTGCTCCTTCCCTACAAAAACGCTATGTCTTTAGGATAGAATTTTGATTAAACCTGAAGGGATGCACATATCATGAAAGATCCAGTAAGAATTGCAATCACAGGCGCGGCCGGACAAATTGGCTATGCTTTATTATTTCGCCTCGCGGCAGGTGATATGTTGGGGCCGGATCAGCCGGTTATCCTGCACTTGCTGGAGATTACGCCTGCGCTGGGTGCGTTGAATGGTGTTGTTATGGAGCTTAATGACTGTGCGTTCCCGTTGCTGCACGATATCGTGGCAACAGATGATGCGAATGTCGCGTTCAAGGATGTTGATTTTGCCTATTTGGTGGGTGCTATGCCCCGCAAAGACGGCATGGAGCGCAAAGACCTTTTAGAGGCCAATGGCGGTATCTTCGGGCCACAGGGAAAGGCCATTAATGATCATGCCAAACGTGATGTAAAGGTTCTGGTTGTTGGTAATCCGGCAAATACAAACGCCCTGATTGCACAGCAGAACGCACCCGATCTGGACCCGAAATGTTTTACGGCGATGGTACGTCTGGATCATAACCGCGCGATGAGCCAACTGGCCGAAAAAACAGGCGCATTATCAACGGATGTGAAAAAGGTTACAATCTGGGGCAACCACAGTTCGACGCAGTATCCTGATTTACATCACGCAACTGTAAAAGGGGATGCGGCATTAGATCAAGTCGATCAGGACTGGTACGAAGGCACATTCATTCCGGAAGTTCAAGGGCGCGGCGGCGCGATTATTAAGGCACGCGGCGCATCTTCTGCAGCGAGTGCAGCCAGCGCGGCGATTGACCACATGCGTAATTGGGCGTTGGGCACGGACGAGGGCGACTGGGTTTCCATGGCGATACCGTCTGATGGATCATACGGCGTGGAAGAGGGCGTAATCTTTGGTTATCCGGTAACCTGTAGCGGCGGAAAGTATGACATTGTGCAAGGGTTGGAGATCAACGCGTTTTCGCAAGAGCGTATTGATGCAACGAATAAAGAGCTGCGTGAAGAGCGTGCCGCCGTTGAAAAATTGTTCGGCGGACAATCTGCCGCAGCATAATCGTTGTCTAAATAAAGTTTTGAAAGGGGGCGTGATGACGCCTCTTTTTTATTGTTTGTCGACTTTGACTTTTATCGTCTTGGCATAGGCACCAACCTGTGAGACGAGTACAGGCATGGCTTTTGCCTCTGTGCTGGCCTCGGGCAGAGGGGTGATGCGGTGTTTCAGAATGTCATCAGCCGAAACGCTACGTATATCAGGCGTCTGCTTATTACAAGCGGAGGGCGCGCTGTCTTGCATATATCCTTTGCTCACAGCGTCCAGAATTTCAAATTTTGCGGTAATTTTCTTTTCA
>CAXHFH010000078.1:0-12214 GCA_964015995.1 uncultured Alphaproteobacteria bacterium | reverse complement strand
GATTGCGTGTTGGCTGCCGCCTTTGTCTTGATTTGCTTAATCATGACATTATTGTGCTCTGTCTTTTCCTTAAGCTCGTTTTGCAACGCATTCAGTTGAGCAATCAGGTTTTTATCGGCAATGCGAAATGCACCAAGACGCTCACGAAATTCTTCTGATGCTTGTGTGTATTTATCCGCTAGCGTCTCTTTATCACGCTGTGCGAAGGCGAATTTCATGTGATCCATCGTGACCAAAGCTTGCGCTTCGTCATCTGCAAGACGTACGAGATCCTTACTAATTGCGATTAACTGACGCACAGCCTCATTAATGTTGTTAGACAGGATTGGCTTTGATTGGGCCTGATTATCGTTTGATTTTACACTCATGGTGATACGTTCCCTTCTTGGTTCCCTAACGTTTCTGTAAATTCTGCATCAATGACGGCATTCTTTTGAATGGCTGCCGTTTGGCTTTGTGCTGTTTGTTCGGCTTGCATTTCAATTAATTTATGCAGCACTTGTGTTTGAATGCCTGTAACATCCTTGTGCGATACGGTTTTACCGTATTCTTGAATCATCATCCCGCGAAAGACTTCTTCGCCTTTACCACCACCAAACATTTCATCAGTTTCAATGCCTTCAAACATCGGCTTCATCATTTCGGAAACGAATACAGCTTCGAATTCGCGCGCGACTTCTTGCATTCTTTTCATGTCTTTTGTCTGCATATTTGCGGGACTTTTGATCTCGCTATGCTGCATTAAGGTCATTGCTGTTTCGGGGGAGAGCATCTGCATTACATCACCTCGATTTCTGCCTGAAGGGCACCGGCGGCTTTGATCGCCTGAAGGATGGTGATGATGTCACGCGGCTTAATGCCGAGTTGGTTCAGGCCTGTGACAAGCTCTTGTAAGGTCACACCTGTATCAAGAACAGCCAGTTTTGCATCTTCCTGATCGGCGGAAATATCGGTGCGGGGCACAATAACGGTTTCACCTTGATCGGCAAACGGGTTGGCCTGCGATACTTGCGGCGTTTCATTGATTTTTAAGGTTAAGTTGCCTTGCGCAATGGCAACGCTACTGACCCGAACGTCTGCGCCCATCACAATGACACCTGAGCGCTCACTGATCACAACACGTGCAGGTTGGTCGGGTTGAATGGGGAGTTGTTCGATATCTGTAATTAGATCAACGATTGAGCCATCATAGTTATTGGGGCGGCGTAAAATCACGCTTGCGGAGTTTTCTGCTTTTGCAAGACGCGCGCTGGTGAAGCCGTTAATGGCTTGTGCGATACGTCTTGATGTTGTGAAGTCCGGGTTTTTAAGCGCCAAGCGTACTTGCTGGAGCTCATCTAATGTAAAGTTAATTTCGCGTTCAACAATCGCACCACTTGGGATGCGTCCTGCCGTTGGGATATTCTGTGTGATGGATGCCGCGTCACCTTGAAGGGAAAATCCGGCAATATTTACTTCGCCTTGTGCCACCGCATAAACTTCACCATCTGCCGCGAGTAGGGGGGTTACTAATAATGTTCCACCCTGAAGTGAGCTAGCATCGCCAAAAGCCGATACATTCACATCTATTTTAGAGCCTTGATTGGTGAATGGCGGTAACGTCCCTGTGACCATAACGGCGGCGACGTTTCCTGTATTTAAATTTTGTCCACGAATATTAACGCCAAGGCGTTCTAACATGGCAATTAAACTTTGTTCCGTGAACGGTGAGTTGTTCAACCCGTCACCTGTTCCGTTTAAACCAACAACCAGGCCGTACCCGACCAGTTGGTTTTCCCGTACACCCTCGATATCAACGATATCTTTTATGCGTGATGTTTTGGCATCACTTATGCTTATGCTGCTGAGTAAGAAAAGCAGGCAGAATCCGACTGTCACAAATACCCTAACGGTACCCACTTGTGACAACCGGATTGCAACCGAAGTGTTTGCTTTATTATTTGTTTTACACTTAAGCATAACTGCCTTTTTCCTTTTGGCCTTGATAATCTAAGGCCCTTACTCTTTTCTTTTTAACTTCTCTACTTTTACGCTTTGGAGGTATCTCATGGAGAAATCTCTCCCATATCCTTTGCGAAAGTCGTGCCAGTTTTAAAAATCCTTGATTTCAGCGCTTTTGCGCGAAAAAAGAATCGTTTTTCAGAAGTTTTCGATAGGGCAAAAATGTGCAATGTTTGTTTTTAGGCACAGATGAATAGGCAATTCTTACCGACTTGATTTAAAATTTGGGGCGTGCCTAAATTAAAGCATGCAAGAGCATATATGTTTGTTGTATACTTAATGTATATCAAGAGAGGTGTGGTATGAAAGTTGGTGGCACTAAAGGGCCTAATTCAACGTCTAAAACCAAAAAGTCGTCATCTTCGGACGGCGGGAACACCGTTGATTTTAGTCAATATGTCAAAGGTGGTCCTTCGGAGACTGCAGGCGCAGGCGCAACGCAGTCAATCGCGCAGCTAGATGCACTTTTGGCGGTTCAGGAAGTTGAAGATCCTACAAAAAAGGCTGCTAAGAAAAGGGCGCATTTACGCGCTGATAGTATTCTTGATAATCTTGAGCAGATACGCCTTAAAATGTTGGCCGGTGATTTAACCGTTGGGCACATGATAGATGTGGCGGATGTTGTGGCATCGCACCGTGACAAAATCGACGATCCTGCGCTAACTGCGATTATGGATGAAATTGATTTAAGGGCGCAGGTTGAACTGGCGAAAATGCGTGTGGCACTTGATCAGGCGGCACTTTAAGTCACTCCTTTTTAGGTCACCTCTGTCTTTACTGCCTTAATTTCCTTGTTTTTCAGTTGAAACGGACTTATATTCTCAGCTCTTTTTAATTTAGAGCGGTTTATATTTTTAAATATAAGGACAAGTAAACATGGCAACACCGAATAGCGTAACGCTTCCTCCTGATTATGATCCAGAAAAAGACAAGGGCGAGTTCATGAACGCCAATATGAAGGAATTCTTCCGCAGAGCCTTGGTCGCATGGCGTGAAGAGCTTTTGAAAGAATCCGAAGCGACAATTCATGACACATTACAAGGGACAGAATTGCAAAAGCCTGATTTGGCAGACCGCGCATCAGCGGAAACAGATCACGCATTAGAACTTCGTACACGTGATCGTGAGCGTAAGCTTATTTCCAAAATCAACAGCACATTGCGTAAGCTTGATGAAGATGAATATGGATATTGTGAAGAAACAGGGGAGCCGATTGGTATTGCTCGTTTGAAAGCACGTCCGATTGCAACGATGAGTCTTGAGGCCCAAGAGCGCCATGAGCGTTTAGAGCGTACTCAGCGCGATAAATAATCGTTCGTGTGTAATATTAAGAGTTTATTATAAGGGCTTGTTTAGCCCTTATTTTTTTATGTATCAAAATGGGAAGATTACATCATAGAGCTGCTGACCATAGCGCGGCTGTTGTACATCCGTTAATTGACCTTCACCGCCATAGACAATGCGCGCCTCCGCGATTTGATCATAGGCAATGGTGTTGTCGACGGAGATATCTTCCGGTCTGATGACGCCATCAATCCGCAACAAGCGTTTTTCAAAATTCACCAAAACCTCTTGTTTACCGTGAATGACCATATTGCCATTGGGCAGTATTTGCGTAATCAATGCGGCCAAGCGGAGCTTAACCTCATCTTCCCGTTCTATGCTGCCTGATCCTGTGTGGTTTGAATTGGAATCAAAGTCCGCAAGGCTGGCATTATTGACGGCCTCGGGCAGGACGCGGCTGAGGGATTGTTCTAAGCCAAGGAAGCTATCAAGGCCTGCGCTTTCGCCACCCGATCTGCTTTTGGTGGTGTCGTTTTCTAATGTGGCTTCGTCCTGAATATCAATGGTGACTGTAATAATATCGCCGATATTGTTTGCGCGTTGGTCTTTGAAGAAGGTTACGCGGTTGCTCTGCCAGAGTGAGTTTTTTTCCGGTGCTATATGTTGCGGCGCCGGCATGGGTAAGCTGACCGGCTGATATCCGGGGTCAGTCATCGGGTTGGCTATGTGTGTCATAGCAGGTGGTTTTCCGATATTTGCTATTTTATCGGCTGTCGCACACCCACCGAGCATGGAACACCCCAAAAGGCCTAATGTTGATAATTTTAAATATTCTAGTTTACGCATTTGTTCCTCACATGGGTTTAGTTGTTCACGACACTGACGCGGTTGTCACCAGTAACAACAGCTTGCAGGGTTTGATTGCTGGAGGCGTTTACGACCCGTATGATGTCGCCTTTTGCGCCGTTGTCCAGTGCCTTAACCTGTGTCGAAATGTTCATAACGCCGTTATTCAGATTGAGCATAACCAGCTGTCCGCGTTCAATGATTTGCGGTGCAATGACTTCAACCTCTTTAATCGGGCGCCCGGCGATTAGCATACGGCGTGCCGTCATACCGACTAGTTTTTGTGCATCAACAATGGTGTCTTTTGAAAAGTCACGCTCACGTATTGTGATTGTTTCAATATCGCTATCTTTAATTTGGCGGCCATTCTCAACATTTTCGATCAATACGGGCACGTGTATAACGTGATGCATCTGACCCTTGAATCGAAGTTGTTGGATTGGGTTTTCTGCCGACGGTGCGGCGAGTGTTACCTCAAATGTGCTGCGTTTGGAATCGATGTTAATGCCTGTGATGCTCATATTCGCAGGTTCGTTCGCAGGTAAGATAATACGTTGATACCGCGCGGGAATGGATACTTCGAAATCACCATAGACACCTTCATCATAAAGGGCTGTGTATAATTCTTCTTTGATTTGGTCATATTCAATGATGGTGGCATCGCGGCGCAAAGTAACCTGATCAGCGTTGCTTGATGGTCTCCATGGTAAATCCAGTGCAATGGCGATGCGCTGCAATGTACGTGCACTGAGCACCATATCTTCACCGGGGCGTGGGGCATTGCCAAGGACGCGTTCCTCATCACGGGACAGGCCATAGAAAATATCGCCCAGTTTGATGGTGTTGTCCGTGATCAGGCTGTTTTCCTTTAACCCCATCGCGTAAGAGGAGGGTGCGAAGGCGAGCATAGTTATCGTCGCCACCGCGCAGAATGTAATTGTTCTTTTAAGTATTTTTATTGTCATGGCTACCCTCCATTTACAGATAAAAATTAACGTAATTGCGATACTGTCTGTAGCATTTCATCGCTGGTTGAGATCACGTTTGAATTCATTTCGTAGGCGCGCTGCGCGGAGATTAGCTCCGTAATTTCCGAAACAACGTCAACATTCGATTGTTCCAGAGCCCCTTGTTGAAGGCGTCCGAATTGTTCCTGATTGGCGATGCCTGTTGTGGCTGAACCTGATGCGTCTGTTTCCAGATACATATTATTTCCGATGGCTTCTAAGCCTGCAGGGTTTACAAAATCAACCATTTGAAACTGTCCAAGATTTTGTGTCGCGACTTGCCCTTGAATACTGGCGATTACTTCGCCTTCTTCGTTGATGTCGATGCCTGTGGCATTGTCAGGAACGCTGATGGTTGGGGCGATTGAATATCCTTGAACGGTTACAATTTCACCATTTTCATTAATTTGTAATGTCCCGTCACGCGTGTAGGCCGTTGTGCCATCGGGCAAATCAACTTGGAAAAAGCCGCGCCCTAAAATCGCAACATCAAGTTCATTTTCCGTGATTTGTACTGTGCCTTGACCGTGCATGCGGTAAACTGCGCCTGTTTTAACACCCAAACCAACTTGTAAGCCAGTGGGAACGGTCGTACCTGA
Source organism: uncultured Alphaproteobacteria bacterium (assembly GCA_964015995.1). Lineage (GTDB taxonomy): Bacteria > Pseudomonadota > Alphaproteobacteria > Micavibrionales > Micavibrionaceae > UBA1672. Next base: position 6,477 of record CAXHFH010000078.1, on the reverse strand, counting down.
ATCTGATGATGTTGATCCGGGGCGCGTTAGGTTTTGGTATAAAAGGTCCTGAAAGGCCGCACGGCGTTGTTTGTACCCGGTTGTGGTCATATTGGCGATGTTGTTCGATATCACATCAACATTCAGTTGTTGTGCCATCATGCCCGTTGCGCCGATATCCAGTGATCTCATTGTTTTAACTCCTTAAATGCTCATTCAGTAATAATTTAAACTTGTGTTAGTTTCTGGATGGCAGAGCGCAATCGCTCATGCTCGCCTTCCAATAATTTTTGTGTTGATTGAAAATCTCGTAATATTTCGATCATGCGTGTCATCTCCACGACGGGCTGCACGTTTGAGCTTTCCAGAAAGCCTTGCGCCGCGATTGTATTTTCTGCCGGATTGCTATTGCCATCGGTGGTGTAGAGATTATGCCCTGCGGGCTCTAATTCCTGTACGTTTTCAAATTCAACAATCATTAATTGTGCGATTGGACCATTTTGATCAGAAACAACGCCTTTTTCGTCAATGGTGATTTCTGTGGCATTAGCCGGGATCACGATCGGTCCACCGCTGCCTAAAATGGGTAAGCCGGAAGAATTGACCAATGTACCGTCAGCTGTTTTTTGGAAATTACCATCGCGTGTGTAGGCTGTTTCGCCATCGAGCATTTCAACACCCATATAACCAGGGCCATTCAGCGCAACATTAAACGGGTTGCCTGTTTGTTCGAATGATCCTTGTGAGGTCATTTGATATTGGCCGTAATCATAAACAAACGATAGGGGATCGTCAGCGTGGCGCGGATCAGACAGATATTCTTCGAATACCGGATTTTGTCCACGAAAGCCTGTGGTATTCATATTGGCGATATTGTTGGCGACGATGTCCATATTGGTCTGGAGCACCATTTGTCGTGACAATCCCAAGTAAATACTGTTTTCCATTTCGTGTGCCTTTTAAAAAATTTAATTCCGCAAAACACAATGCAGGGATCATGCCAAGTTGAAATATTAAGTTATATCAATAAGATGTATTGTTTTTAATATGGTGCTCTGTTTTTTCATAACGGCATTAATCGTATGTAATATCGGTAAGGCAGGCATTTTTTACCACCATGTGCACAAAGCGAAATAATTTGTAAAACAATGTTGATATTTCTAGGTCTTGGTTAGACGAATCCATGTCTTTGGTTTATACTCACATTAATTTTACGCTCGTGTTTTTACCCGCATTATCATTTTCGCATACAAACGGACCTTTAAATTATGGCAGACGAAGAAGAGCAGCTTGAAGACAATTTTGACGCCGAAGGTGCTGAAGATGTTGGTGAGGACGGCGAAGAGGGTGAGGGAAAAGGCGGTAAGAAAAAGCTGCTTATGATACTTGTGCCTGTATTGCTGTTAGGTGGTGGCGGTGCAGCAGCTTATTTCACAGGTATGTTGGACTCTGTTTTGGGCAGTAAACCCGAAGAGGTGTGCACCGTTGATGATCATGGTGAAGAAGTATGTGAGCCCGTTGCAGAAGATGAACACGGCGAAGAGAGCGATGACGAGCACGCAGAAGGTGGTGATGATGGCCATGGTGAAGGGGGCAAGTCTGAAGGCAAGGCAGGATCAGCGTTTTTACCGGTTCCGCCGATGTTGGTTAATCTTAAGTCTGAAGATGGCTTGCCTAAAAATTTCAGGTTGAAGGTTTTCTTGGAGTTGAACAACAGCAAAGATCGCGAAAAAGTAGAGGCGATATTACCGCGCGTAATTAATGAGTTTCAGATATATCTCAGGGAGTTATACGTGAAGGACTTAAGAGGGTCTGCTGGGATTTACCGTTTGAAAATAGAGCTTTTATGGCGCGTTAATCAGGCGGTTGAGCCAATCGAAATCAAAGATGTTTTGTTTCAGGAAATCCTTATTCAATAAAGGTTTGAGCAAAAGCGGCATGTTTTTTGCTACGATCTTCTGATAGAGTAGGTAAAATACATATATCGTAATGAGTATCAGGCCTGTGCCACATATAGAAAAATTAGAAAATGACTGACGCAACAGAAGAAAAAGCACCGGTAAGCGAAGCAGACGACGCCATGATGGAACAAATGGAGGCCGAATCTGGTGATCAGGACTTTGGCGAAGGCGGCGAAGAAGATGCGTCTGCGCGCATTCTCAATCAAGATGAAATCGACAGCCTTCTTGGTTTCGACGACGATATTGGCGGCGTAGAAACGTCTGGTGTTATGGCCTTGATCAATTCGGCCATGGTTAATTATGAGCGTTTGCCGATGCTCGATATCGTGTTTGATCGGCTTGTGCGCTTGATGTCCACGTCCTTGCGTAATTTAACATCTGATAATGTTGAAGTGAGCCTCGATCAGGTTTCTACGGTGCGTTTCGGCGATTATATGAATTCAATTCCGCTTCCTGCCATGCTGTCGGTTTTTAAGGCAGAGGAATGGGACAATAACGGTCTTTTGGTAACAGACAGTGCGCTGATTTATTCAATTGTTGATGTTCTTTTGGGGGGCCGTAAGGGGGAATCCTCTGTACGCGTTGAGGGCAGGCCTTATACAACAATCGAAAGCAAGCTCGTTGAGCGTATGGTGCATGTGGCGCTTGCGGATGTGTCATCCGCGTTTGATCCGCTTTCTCCGGTTAGCTTTAACCTTGATCGTGTGGAAACAAACCCGCGTTTTGCGACCATTACGCAAACAGGCAATGCTTGTGTGCTTGCGCGTTTACGCCTTGATATGGGGGAACGCGGCGGACGCATGGAAATTCTTATTCCTTATGCCACGTTGGAGCCGATCCGCGCTTTGCTCTTGCAGCAATTTATGGGGGAGAAATTCGGACGTGACTCGATTTGGGAAAATCACCTGACGCAAGAGCTTTATAAAACTGATGTGCAACTGCAGGCGGTTTTGGGCGAAGTTGCCGTGCCACTTGGTGAGATGCTAGACTGGCAGCCGGGAGATCAACTTTTATTAAACACCACGACCAGTGATTTCCTTGAATTACGATGTGGTGATTTCCCGATGTTTAAGGGACCGGTAGGGCAACGGCAGGGTAACATTGCCGTTCGCGTTGAAAATTATATAGAGCCGGAAGAAGGCGGCGGTTAATGAATGGGTAGTGACTTGGTAACTTTGTTTTTAAATATTCTTATGTTGTTTTTACTGGGTGCGACGATTTATTTCGTCTATCGCCTGACAAAAAGTCTCGATAATTTCAAGGAACATCGTAAAGAATTGGATAGCGTTATCGCGAACTTACTCTCGTGTATTGATCAGGCAGATCGCTCTGTCCAAACGCTCAAGCAAGCCAGTGCGGAAAAGGCCGAAGAACTCTCCCGTATGATTGATCAGGCGCAGGCGCTTTCCGATGAGTTGCAAATTATTAATGAAGCTGGAGAAAGCATGGCCAAGCGCCTTGAGAAGCTTGCCGAGACAAACCGGAAAATAGTGCAACCGACGCATGCGCGCAAATTGCAGGAACACGTTCTTTATGAAGAGGATGAAGAAAAGATAAGTTCACCGGTCCACAGGAAGCCCACACAAAGATCTCAAGCGGAAAAGCGTGATAGTTACGAAGCTCAACTCAAGCGTGTTGATCGTGAGAAAAACATACAAAAAGAAGATTTACCGTCTTTCATGATCAAAGATAAGGATTATGAGGATATTGATTCTTTAGGCAATCGTCTGGATTCAAGCGTGAGTAATGATGGCAATGCCTCTGGCGGCGATGCGCCATCTGAAAAATTACAAAGTCAGGCAGAGCGAGATTTATATGATGCACTGCGCAGTGAGAAAAAAACGATATCGAAAAGGAGGCGATGATTAAGTAATGTTCACTTATTCTAAAGTTTTTCCGCTTCTGATTATTGTTTCGGTTCTCACGTTTTCGATTAAGCTAACCGAAGTTATAACCGGCGTTTCAAATATGTCGAGTACAGCGTTCGCAAAGTCTGCTGACGATGAAGGGCATGCCGAGAAGCCTGCGGAAGATAGCGGGCATGATGAAGAACACGCGGAAACGGCCAGTAAAGGGCACATGGATAAAGACGCGGCGAGTAATCTTGATGTTGTTGAGGGTGATAAAGCCAACGCCCCAAAGTGGCGCGATGCCAGCGATTCAGATCTTGATGTCACCAGTATCAAACTTGAAATGTTTGAGGATTTATCGAGGCGTCGTAAACAACTTGAAAAAGCCGAACAGGATATCAAAATTAAAGAAGCTCTTTTGAAGGCTGCGGAGCAAGAGTTGGATCGTAAAGTGCAGGAGCTTAGTAATCTCAGGCAGGAAATTGAAAAATTATTGGAATTGCAATCTGGCAATGAACAAAAACGTATCGATAGCCTTGTTAAAATATATGAAGGCATGAAACCTAAAGATGCCGCGCGTATATTCAACACACTTGATTTAGATATTCTTGTGCGCGTGATGTCGAAAATGTCAGAGCGTAAGGTTGCGCCTGTGCTCGCTGCTATGAATCCTGAGCGTGCACGTACGGTGACAATTATGTTGGCTGAAGAGAAAAGCCTGCCAATACTGCAATAAAATTTCTTATAATATGACCTTGTGAGATCGTTTTTAATTTTATCATGTTGGTTGTGATAAGATGGGGGGATGATCCTATCGCTTTTTATAATGGCATCAGATAGGATGATTTATATCTTTTGAAATACTTCTTAGGATCTCATGGCCAATCAGTTTTTGTCACTATCGCTGTTTTTGATGTTGCTGTCGTTCTTTATTGTTCTGAACAGCGTGTCTGAATTTGAAGAAAATCGAGCCGTGCCAGCGGCTTTGAACAGTTTGATGTTGGCTTTTTCAAGTCAATTAAGCACACCGCAAGACAATCCATCGGCCATACCGTCACTGCATCCTGATAAACGCGGTGGAGATTCTTTAGAGGCCATTGAGGGGTTGTTTAATGCGCATATCGCTGGGTTTGAGGCCAAAAGAAACCGCCTTGGTACGATGTTGCACATGCAATTACCAATGCAACGATTTGAAAATGCTGTTGATGCAATTGATTTTGCCGATGCGGGGTTTTCTGATACGCAGCAATCCTTTGCGACAACATTGGTGACAACATTAAGGTCTGCGGAAAATGATAGCCCATATCGGATTGATATGGTTTTTAACATTCCGGAAGACCCGACTGTTTTGTCGCAAAATCAGCCTGATGAATTTATGCAAGCGTTAAGGCGTGTGAGTACTTTGGCCACGATCCTGGAGGGTAAAGGCATTCCAAAAAAAATGATCAGTGCGGGGTTGAAAACGGGACAAACAGGATTTGTCGATTTGTATTTTTATCGTTATGAACCTTTTGAATTGCCATCAAATAACAACGGTGATGCGTTTGATCAGGATGGGGGGCAATGATGGATGGTGTAAACATACCCGCCAATACAGACGTCCCTGATGGTCACGATGAAGGGCGCGAAGAAAACTCTTCGGAAGATGCAGGGGGTGAAGAGGAGGTTCTGATATTCTCCGAAGAAACTGCTCCCAAAACCAAATATGAGGATGACGGTCAATCAAAGGTGCCGTTATGGTTGATTACATTCACGGACGTCATGGCGTTGATGTTGACCTTTTTTGTTCTTTTATACTCTATGTCGACCCCAAAAGAAGAAAAATGGGAGGATATATCAAGTGCCTTATCGCATAAGCTTAATCATTTTGATGCGGCGGCATTTAATGCAGGGTCACAGGATGTGATTAGTCTTGATAAAATAAGTAAAACCAAAGCTTTAGAGCTTGGTTACGTTAAGGCGTTAGTCGAGTCATTGCTAAAGAAACGCAAAGTTGAGGATGTCTTGCTGATTCAAAATGGCAAACGTCTCGTTATTTCATTGCCTTCTGAGTTATTATTTTCATCCGGCAGAGCTGATGTAAGCGCCGAAGGGAAGAAGGTTATCTTTGAGCTTGGTGGCGTTTTATCGCGTGTTAAAAACCGTATTGAAGTTGTTGGTAATACGGACCCAAGGCCAATAACGGCAAGAGACGGGCAATACGCAACAAATTGGGAATTATCACTGGCGCGTGCAACGTCTGTTTCCAGTGTTTTGCGTGACGTGGGATATGTGCGCGACATGACTGTGCGCGGCCTTTCCAGTGCGCGTTTCGATGAATTACCTGAAACACTTTCGCAGGATGAGCGTTTTGCCTTATCGCGCCGTGTTGATATTGTGGTGATGGATGATGACGGATACCGTCAGAATGCATTTGATACGCCTTAACAACACCCCGTCTTTTGAGTGATTATCTCAAAAATGTGTATGATGTGCTTTCACACTAGATTGAAAACCCAAGCTATGGCATTCTTAAATCATGAAAAAATTACTCTTTTTCATCTCTTTTTGTGTGTCTTTAACCATCTCTGCTTCTCTTTACGCTCAGGATCGTGTTCCGCTGCGTAGTGGAGTGCATGATGGCTATACGCGCTTGGTTTTTGGTCTGTCTCTTATACACATCTGACGCTGCCGACGAATCCAGAGGT
>CAXHFH010000077.1:0-12222 GCA_964015995.1 uncultured Alphaproteobacteria bacterium | reverse complement strand
GGTCTGATACTGGATTGGAGCAATAAAAGCATTCAGGATAAATTCAGAGGCAGGTCAGAACAGCCTGCGAGCGAAACTGCGCCCTTAAATTCAAATACGCACGTTGAAGAAACAAACACCATCGCCGCTATGGAAACATCCGAATTAATAGAGGCTATGGCGCTTCGCGGTGATAAAATTCGCCCTGCCCTCGGTATCTCAGAAGATGAACCGGAATCAAAAGCATGGCGTGATGTCACCGGGACAGGTCATCTTTATATTCGCGGTGCATTGCAATCACTGGAACGTATTTCCAAAAATGAGCATGACGCCGAAGCAGCAGGAACAGCAGAAGGTACAATTAATTTCGCCGCGAAATCGCCTGATGGATTTTTTGGTAGTACGGCAGGACAATCCGCCATTATTGCGCAAAAAATACTAGCCTCCGAACAAAGCGGTGTCAGCGATCTGTCTCAAATCATTACAGAAGCAGACATGACAACACTGATGGTTGGGCTAAAAGACGCGAATGAAACCATAGCATATATCGCATCTGAAGAAGACGCCGCCAATGACGTAAAGCTCTATGCGAACGCATTTGATAAAGCGGCCGAACACTACACCGCTTTTAGTTTTTACATGAAACAAAAGCTGGAAACAGGCATGGACAGCCGCCCTGATGATTTCAGTTAATAAACCCGTTTTTTCGGCGGGAATGGCTCAATTTCATCGGTAAGAGTCGTCATAATCACGGGACGATAATCGATTTTGCTTTTGCCCTTATCATCAACATAAATCGCCGTATGCTTCATCCATTTTTTATCATCACGATCAGGAAAATCTTCCCGCGCATGTGCGCCGCGTGATTCCTCACGATTTGCGGCAGAATGCATCGAGGCAACGGCTTGTGATAAAAGGTTATCAAGCTCTAAAGTCTCCACCAAATCAGTATTAAAAATCATGGAACGATCTTTAATGCCCAGATCCTTTTTGCCTGCAAAACATTCATCAATTTTAGTCACACCTTCGTTCAAAACATCACCTGTGCGGAACACAGCGGCATGTTCTTGCATGCTACGTTGCATTTTATCACGCAATGCTGATGTGGACGTGCCGCCTTTCACATGACGATAATGATCCAAACGATCAATCGCCTTTGATCCGTCATCACCTTTTAACGGGCGATGTGATTGACCGGGTGTTACGGTTTCGGCTGCTGTATTCGCCGCTGCGCGACCAAACACAACCAGATCGAGTAAGGAGTTAGACCCCAAACGGTTTGCACCATGCACAGACACGCACGCCGCCTCACCGATTGCCATCAAGCCCGGAACAACTGTGTTCGGATCTTTTTTGGTTGGTTTAACCACTTCACATTTATAATTTGTCGGAATACCGCCCATATTGTAATGCACTGTTGGCAGAACAGGGATTGGCTCTTTCGTCACATCAACGCCGGCGAAAATACGGGCGCTTTCTGCGATACCAGGTAAACGCTCGCGGATCATTTCAGGTTCTAAATGCATCAAATTCAAATGAATGTGGTCGTTATTTTCACCAACACCGCGTCCTTCACGAATTTCAACCGTCATGGAACGTGACACAACATCACGTGACGCCAAATCCTTGGCCGATGGCGCGTAACGCTCCATAAAGCGTTCGCCTTCCGAGTTGGTCAAATACCCACCTTCACCACGCACACCTTCGGTAATCAAACAGCCTGCGCCGTAAATTCCGGTTGGGTGGAACTGAATAAACTCCATATCCTGCAAAGGCAAACCAGCACGCAGCACCATCGCATTACCATCACCCGTACAGGTATGTGCCGACGTACAAGAGAAGAATGTACGTCCATACCCGCCTGTGGCTAAAATAACCTGATGGGAACGGAAGCGGTGCAATATTCCCGTGTCTAAATCCCACGCCATCACACCAACACATGTACCATCATCATCCATAATCAGGTCGAGCGCAAAATATTCAATAAAGAATTGCGCCTGATGCTTCAACGCCTGCGTATAAAGCGTATGCAAAATCGCGTGGCCTGTACGGTCAGCCGCCGCGCATGTACGTTGCGCCGTGCCCTTACCGAAATGCGTGGTCATACCACCGAACGCGCGTTGATAAATCTTACCCGCAGCTGTTCTTGAAAACGGCACGCCGTAATGTTCCAGTTCAATAATCGAAGGGATCGCCTCGCGGCACATATATTCAATCGCATCCTGATCACCAAGCCAGTCAGACCCTTTGATGGTGTCATACATGTGAAACTGCCAACTATCTTCACCCATATTACCAAGCGCGGCCGATATTCCGCCCTGCGCCGCAACCGTGTGCGAACGGGTTGGAAAAACTTTAGATAAAATCGCTGTTTTCAAACCTTTCTCTGCGCAACCAAATCCTGCGCGAAGACCTGCACCACCTGCGCCGACAACAACGACGTCAAATTCGTGATCAATAATTTCGTATGACTCTGACATATTACTTCTTACTTTCTTAAAATTTATATACCTGCGGTGAACGCAATTTTCAGCACACAGAAAATGCACATAATCCCGAGCGCCAAAAAGAATATCTTTTGCCCGATCAGCTTTAACATCTTGAACCATTCCGCAGAGATGTAATCCTCGGTAATAACCTGCGCACCAAGTTTGGCATGATACATCACCGATATGATCAACATGATCATCAGAACAGCATTGGTTGGCTGCGCCTGCCATGTAACAAACTGCGCATGACTTGCACCCTGTAAACTGACGATTGACCACACAAACCAAAGCACGAGCGGTATATTCAAAATCGCCGTAATTTTTTGCTTCATCCAGTGGTCAGTACCCTCATGAGCAGAGCCTAAGCCTTTAGCTTTTTTCAGGTGCGTCGCGTATTGATCTTTATATTTCTCTGACATCTTAACTCCCCAAAACAACCATAAACTCAACGAATGTACTACCGCCCCACGTAATCGCCGTAGCGACAACAGCGCATAGCAAAACAACATAATTGGTGCGCATGGCCTGCGCTTTTTGAAGAAAGCGACCAGTATCCCAGAACATATGACGAATACCGTTAAACATGTGAAAGTAAAGTGCAAACGACCACAGGAACATAATGATTTGTCCGGGCTTGCTTGTCGCGATAGACATAACCGTATTATAATGTGTTTCACTGGTTGCCGCCGCAATCAAATACGCCGCAATCAAAAGAGTACCAACAACCAAACCTGCGCCCGTGATCCTGTGTGATATAGACATCAATCCGGTGAGCGGAAGTTTATAAACTTGTAAATGTGGAGAAAGCGGCCTTTGAACCTTATTTGTCGTATCAGACATCGTTTTTTAAATTCCTATTTCTTTATTCGCCTACATCATACGGTTAAGAAATAAGATTTTAAAGGGGCAAAATCATCTTAGGGGTTAATAAAGTTAGGTTTTTCTATGTTTGACTTGAGAGTTTATACATAATCATGAAAGCGCACTAAAATTTTCACTATTTTTAAAAACTTGATGCTGTAAGATAAGTTGAAACTTAGACTAAAGGTATTCATAAAAAAATGGCACACGAAAATTTTGATAAAGATCACGTATCAAACAGTAAATTTCACATGATCAGGTGTCTGATTGCAATGGCACATGCAGATGGCATAATTTGTGATGAAGAACGTGCCTACATATCCGCACTCACAAACCGCCTCCCATTATCTGATGAACAAACAGACATACTGGAAGATGACTTAGCAAAACCACAGGATGTTGGGCAGCTTTTCACACAAATCAATGACCCGCGCTATCGCGGTCAAGTCGTTTATTTCGCACGCCTCATGGCGTATAAGGACGGAAACCTTAATCCCTCAGAACAGGATTTACTGGATCGTCTGCATGCCATGGCAACAGACGGATTGGACATAGACAGCATCCGCGAGAAAGCCAAAAAAACCGCAGAAGCGGAATTATTTGTACATGATATTTCAATCGACGAAGATGGTATTACCAAACACGGGCATCGTATCCCCTACTTCCAATGGCTTGATGAAGTTCTTTTGGCGATTGGCATTGACCTTCTAAAAGATTAGCGGCGATCAAAAGACCTTTGCATTCCCATAATTCAATATGCTAATTTAGAATATAAAAAAATAAATTGGGTTGAACATGCCGTTAAAACATAAAATTCAGGAAAAGGCGCTTGAGCGTATCATGAAAAGTGACATGAGCGCGCGGCTTATCGATGGCCTGCGCGATGCACCCAACCCTTTCGAGCAAGACGAGCATATTGTTTTAACAGGGTCTGCTACCTCTCATTATATGTGGTATCGCGGTATGCAGGATACATATATTTATAAGCCCCCCAGTGACATCGACCTGACATTGGCCACGCCGCCCGGCAAAGAGCGTAACCTTGATAATATTTCCAAATATATGCGAATTATGAAAGATACCGTCAATCATGCTATTGAACAAGGTGGCCTGACAACCCGCGCAGAATTAATCGGCGAATATGATGGCAAAATATATACCAAAAAAACATACACAACAGATGAAATTCGTACGGTTTTAGAACAAGACTGCGTTAGGGATATGCTCGCCAAAAGCGGCGTTCTTGTTGATGCAATCGAATTACCGGAATCCGTTACAGTTTCTACCGAAATTGATCTTCTGACACTGGATAATTCTATCGTCAACACTGTTGAGTTCGACGACAGCTCCGACAAAAATAGCATCTTACGGCGCGAAGCACCCAGTGCATGCGTGGCCTTTAAAATGGCGCGTGCCATGCTTGCGCACAATGATCCTCTATTATTCGATAAACCGGGGGATTACGTTGATGTTTACAACACAGTCAATTCACCCGGATATGATCACGACCCTGAACTACTGCGTATCATGACGGTCATCGCACTGGCTCGACAAGCCCCGACGACCTTCAGCTTTGACTATAATGACTTATCCGAAGCCGGTAATAACCCGGTACATCTGCAAAAAAGTTTACGAGCGAAATACAACACCCACTTTGACAATAATAAAACTCAAAGCGTGCTAGAAGCATGGCGCGGTGTTGCCAAAGATATTTTCCCTGATATAGAAGAAAACGGAGCACAACCCCTCACCGAACGCGAAGAAGATTTTGTGATGAACTTTCTCAATCCCCTATCAGGTGATCCATCTGTCAATATCGATATTGATTTATTGAGGCAAAGCGACGCAGCAAAGTCCGTTTTTGAAACATATCCGGAAATGGAAGCCTTAGTGAAAGGAAGCACCTTTTCCCATCACCGCATTGCATTTCAACAAATTAGCCCCGAAATTATACCTGTATAAAAAGGGTTAAGCGGCCGCTTTGGCCTTATCTTTGATCAAGACTTCCGCAATCTGCACTGCGTTCAATGCCGCACCTTTGCGTAAATTATCAGCAACACACCAGAAATTCAGACCGTTTTCAACGCTGATATCATCACGCACGCGTGATACATACACATCATCGTCACCCTGAATTTCCTGCGGGGTCACATATTCCAGATCTTCGTTTTCAAGATCAATCAATGTCACGCCTTCAAAATTACGCCACAGCTCTTTCGCTTGTACGGCGGATAATTCTTTTTCCAACTCAACATTGATCATTTCAGCATGCCCCACAAACACAGGAATACGCACGCATGACGCACAAACCTTGATACTCGGATCAAGGATTTTCTTGGTCTCAACAACCATTTTCCATTCTTCTTTGGTCATCCCATCATCCATGAACACATCAATTTGTGGAATGGCGTTAAACGCAATCTGCTTCGGATACACAGACGGCGTGGGCGTTTCGTTCATGTAAACGCCTTTGGTCTGATTGAACAATTCATCCATGGCCGACTTACCTGAACCGGATACGGATTGATACGTACTGACAACCACGCGTTTAATATTCGCCGCATCATGTAGAGGCTTTAGCGCAACAACCATCTGAATAGTTGAACAATTCGGATTAGCAATGATACCTTTTTTCGTATGATCTTTAATAGCTTCAGGATTGACCTCCGGCACCACCAAAGGCACATCGGGATCCATGCGAAAATGACTGGTGTTATCAATCACAACGGCCCCGGCTTTCGCCGCAATCGGAGAATACTGCGCAGACACACTACCGCCTGGTGAAGACAGCACAATATCCACACCTTTAAAATCAAACTTTGCAAGGTCTTGTACCTTGATGTCATTATCACCAAAAGACACTTCTCTACCCACGGAACGGCTAGAGGCCAAGGCCACCACATCATCCACAGGAAAATTACGTTCATGCAGGATATTCAGCACTTCACGTCCGACATTTCCTGTTGCGCCTGCGATTGCAACTTTATAACCCATTTTGCTTCTCCTAATTCTTCTTTACTTATAGTTAGGGCAATGATTGTGATACTCTATAAATCGCTTGTAATGCAAGCCCTTCCTGCATTAAACCGTATAAAAAACTCTAATGCTATGCAGCACAATGAAGGCGATATGACAATCCCATGACAGATTTAATAATTCCAATCATTTTAGGTTATAGCTTGCTCATTTTAACGGCCTTGTTTGTGATCGATTTAAAAACGCGCTTATTACCGAATAAATTTGTGCTTCAATTTTTGTTTTGCGGCATCGCGTTACATATCCTAACTGGATTTCATTACATCACCCCGCTGAACATGATCACCGCCGCCACTGCAAGCGCGGGGCTGTTGTTACTCATCCGCTTTATTTGCAACCGAATTTATAAGACAGAGGCTCTTGGCATGGGGGATGTGAAGCTCATCGGCGCGGCGGGGGTATGGTTCGGCACGGACTTCATCTTTCTGGCGATTGCGTTTGGCGCAATTATGGGCATTATTCACGGCATCACATATGTGATCCTCATAAAAATAACAACGGGCGAAACAATCAATTTCGCAACATTATCCATCCCTGCAGGGCCGGGATTTATCATCGGCATCATCTTTATTGGGATTATAAAATTTCATACCCTCCCTGCTCTGATTGGTTAAATTTATGCTAGACAAAAATCATAATTCGGTGCATTTCCTATAAGTATGAAACATTTATTAAGCATCGAAGATTTATCCGCTGACGATATCGAAGATATCCTGAACCGCGCGGAATATTATGACCGCGCCCTTGGTGATGGTCGGTGGGATCGTGACAAATTAAACGACAAAATCATCCTCACCCTGTTTTTTGAGAATTCAACGCGCACATTAACCTCGTTCGATATCGCCGCAAAACGCCTTGGCGCAGACGTTGTGAACTGGAACGCGGAAGTCAGCTCCCTTAATAAAGATGAGAGCTTTTCTGACACAATCGACACGCTCAGCGCGATGGAGCCGGACGCCATTGTCATCCGCCACAGTGAATTTGGCGCACCGAAATTTGTGGCGGGGCGCGTAAATTGCCCCGTAATTAATGCGGGCGATAGCTGGCGCGAACACCCAACGCAAGCATTATTGGATGCGCTGACGATTAAACAGGAAAAAGATACACTAGAAGGCATAACCGTATCCATTTGCGGGGACGTCGCACACAGCCGCGTCGCTAATTCCAATGCGAAGCTCCTGACCAAGATGGGCGCAAATGTGCGCTTTGTTGCGCCGGAAATGCTGATGCCGCCGAAGCTCCCCGCAGAGGGAGTGGAATGCTTCGACAACCTAGAAGACGGTATCAAGGACGCGGACGTTGTTATGATGCTCCGTATTCAAAAGGAGCGCATGGATCGCGGCACAATCCCTGATGAGGCCGCCTATTTCAATAATTACGGCCTGACCTTTGACCGATTGAAACTAGCGAAAAAGGACGTTCTGGTGATGCATCCCGGCCCGATGAACCGCGGAGTGGAAATTGCAGATGATGTTGCCGATGACCCCGCCCGCAGCCTGATGAAAAAGCAAGTTGCCAACGGCATTCCAACGCGCATGGCGATCCTCGATATGCTGATCACAGGGTGATGGGTATGGAAAGTAATTTTCCAGATTTCTCTCATGATATCACAATATCTCTTTGTGTTAACGAGTACTTTGCCTTAATATTATTGCTCTCTTTGCCTATTGGCTATTTGCTTGGCTCTATACCATTTGGCTTAGTTTTAACAAAAATTTTCTCAAAAACAGACATCAGGAAAATCGGATCAGGTAATATTGGCACGACCAATGTTCTACGAACCGGAAGTAAAAAATTAGCTCTTGCCACTCTAATTCTTGATGGAGCAAAAGCAGGCCTTTTGATACTTCTTATAAATTTGCATATTGATCCTCATTTTACGTGTTCTGATGCAAACGCATCTGGATACTTATTAATTGGCCTCTTCGCAACTCTCGGTCACTGTTTCCCGATTTGGTTGAAATTTAAAGGTGGGAAAGGCGTTGCCACTGGGCTTGGTGTTTTACTCGCCGCTGTGCCTTATGCGGGGATCGCGGCGTGCGCTACGTGGATTGCAACCGCGAAAATCACAAAATACTCATCCCTCTCCGCGCTGATCGCATTTCTTATTGCGCCTATTATCACCTTGCTTGTTTACAGCACTGAAAGCGTCGTGATTTGCGCTTTGATCACTTTATTGATATGGGTACGACATAAGGACAACATCAAACGCTTAGCTAAAGGCGAAGAGCCGAAAATCGGCCAAAAGAAAAAAGAGGACTCCGTTGACCCTGTTTCAGAGTAACGCACAATCAGACAATTTAGACGAAACAGAGCGCCTTGCTTGGCTGCGGCTTATCCGCACAGATAATATCGGCCCCATCACATTCTATCAACTGATCGAGCGTTTCGGCAGCGCAAGCGAAGCCCTTGCCGCTTTGCCGGAATTATCAAGGCGCGGCGGGCGTAAAAAACCATTAACCGCGCCACCCGAAAGCCAAATTGCGAAGGAATATAAAGCTTTGCAGAAACTTGGCGGGCAAATCATCACGGTGAAGGATGGCGCCTATCCCCTTGCCCTGACCGCTACCGATGATGCGCCGCCTGTCTTGAGCGTTCTGGGAAACCCCGAACTGCTCAATAAATCCTGCGTTGCCATTGTCGGGGCGCGTAACGCATCCCTCAACGGGCGAAAATTCGCAACCAAAATCGCTAGTGGCCTTGGCGGACGCGGACAAATTATTGCCTCCGGCCTAGCCCGCGGCATCGACACCGCCGCACACCAAGGATCATTAAATACAGGGACAATCTCTGTTGTCGCGGGCGGTATTGATGTGGTCTACCCTGAGGAAAGCCAAAAGCTTTACGAAGAGATTATCGAGAAAGGCGCAGTGGTTGCCGAAAGCCCACTGGGCGCAAAACCATACGCCGCCGCCTTCCCGCGCCGTAACCGCATCGTATCGGGCATATCCAAAGGCGTGATCGTGGTGGAGGCCACGCAGCGTTCAGGCTCGCTCATCACCGCGCGTTTGGCGGGCGAACAAGGGCGTGATGTTTACGCCGTGCCCGGCTCTCCGCTTGATCCGCGCGCATCTGGGCCGAACCATCTCATACGTGAAGGCGCAACACTTATACGTAACGCCGATGATGTGATGGAAATATTGATGGATTTCTCCGGAAATTCCTTACGCGAACCACCCACAAAATACACAAATTTCACGCCACACTTGGTCGAAACAGATCAATCCATGCCAGAAAATGCGCCTGAAATTATGCAGGAAAAAATCCTCGCGCACCTGTCTTTTACCGCGATTTCTGTTGACGAATTGATCCGAGCGTGTCATGTGACTATTTCCGAGCTTCAGTCAACTTTGCTGGAATTGGAGCTTGCAGGACGTATAAAACGCCTGCCCGGAAACAAAATAAGCCTGCTAGAACAGGGTGATAATTAAAAGGAAATGTTTTGAGCAAAAATCTAGTTATTGTTGAGTCCCCCGCGAAAGCCAAAACCATAAACAAGTATCTGGGATCAGATTACGAGGTTCTGGCATCATATGGTCATGTTCGGGATTTGGTGAATAAAGACGGCTCCGTTTTGCCTGATGAAGATTTCGCGATGAAATGGCAACTCGGTGAGCGTTCCGACAAAAATGTAAAAGACATCAAACGCGCGCTGAAAAAAGCCGATGCATTGTACCTCGCCCCTGACCCCGACAGAGAGGGAGAAGCGATTGCGTGGCATATATATGAATTACTCAATGAAGATGGGTTGCTCGATGGGAAAGGCGTTCACCGCGTTACCTTTAACGAAATTACAAAAACAGCCGTTCAAAAAGCATTTGAAAATGCGCGTGAATTAGATCAACCTTTAATCGATGCCTATCTCGCGCGCCGTGCGCTTGATTATTTGGTGGGCTTTAATATTTCACCCGTATTATGGCGCAAACTCCCCGGTTCAAAATCCGCAGGGCGCGTTCAATCGGTGGCGTTACGCTTAATATGTGAGCGCGAAACCGAAATTGAACTATTCAAGCCGCAAGAATATTGGAGCATCGAAGCACGCCTACATACGCCTGACGGTGCGCCGTTTATGGCACGCCTTACCCATTTGGCGGGCAACAAACTTGGTAAATTTGATATACCGAGCGAAGACGATGCCAACGCAGCCGTCGCCCGCATACAGAACAAAAACCTATCTATTCAGAAAATTGAGAAGAAACAGGTACGCCGCAGCCCGTCCGCGCCGTTTATTACATCTACGCTTCAAATGGAAGCTTCGCGTAAGCTTGGTATGTCGGCTTCTAATGCGATGCGCCTCGCGCAGCGATTATATGAAGGCTCATCAGAAGATGGCGGTTATATTACATATATGCGTACAGATGGTACGACATTATCGCAAGATGCAGTTAATCAATGCCGCAGCGTGATCAGCAATGATTACGGCGGGAAGTACCTGCCCGATGCGCCGCGCCTATATAAGTCTAAAGCCAAAAACGCGCAAGAAGCACACGAAGCCATACGCCCCACTGATTTGACGCGCACGCCTGCCTCTATGAAAGGTAAGCTAGAGCCGGATCAATGGCGTCTTTATGATTTGATCTGGAAGCGTACCATCGCATCACAGATGGAAAATGCAATCATGGATCAAATGAAAGTCGATATTTCAGACGGCACCGATGATGCAATATTACGCGCGAACGGCTCAGTTGTGGCGTTTGACGGTTTTCTCACGCTCTATCATGAAGATACAGATGATGATGACGACAACACAAATGAGAATGATCGCCGCCTGCCGCCAATGAAAGAGCGCGACAACACGAAACTGGTTGATACAAAGCCAAATCAGCATTTCACACAACCGCCGCCGCGCTATACTGAGGCTTCTTTGGTTAAGAAAATGGAAGAGCTTGGCATTGGTCGCCCATCAACTTACGCGGCAATCATGCAGGTTCTGCGCGACCGTAGTTATGTGACCATGGATAAACGTCGCTTCATGCCGGAAGATCGCGGACGCTTGGTAACAACATTCCTTTCCAAATTCTTCACGCGCTACGTTGATTATGATTTCACCGCCAATCTTGAAGAAGAACTGGATGCGATTGCCTCTGGCCATACACAATGGAAAGAAATTCTGAAGCAATTCTGGACAGATTTCAAAACAGCGGTTGATGGCACAAAAGACCTCACCATCACAGAGGTTATTGATCATCTGGACGCCGAACTGGCCGAACACTTCTTCCCTGAAGGAAAAGAAAGCCGCACATGTCAGGCTTGTAAGGATAATAAAGATCTCGAAGATGGCCGCTTGGGATTAAGACTAGGGAAATTCGGCGCGTTTATTGGATGCTCGAATTATCCGGACTGTAAATTTACGCGTCCGCTTGTCGTTCCTGATGGTGAAGAAAATGATAACGCCGCTTTGGCGAATGAGCCTAAAGTTCTGGGCGAAGACCCCGGCACTGGCCGCACAGTATCCTTACGCCGCGGCCCTTATGGCCCTTACGTTCAAATTGACCCAGCCCCCGAAGCGGTCGCAGAAGTTGAAGCCCTCAATGACGAAGCCATCAAGGCACACGCCGAAAAAGTGAAAAAGGCCGAAGCCGATGGCAAAAAGAAACCGAAGAAGCCCAAGAAAAAGGCTCTGCCGAAACCAAAGCGTCAAGGCCTGCCCGCAGGAACTAATGCAGAAGATGTGACCTTAGAAATCGCACTATCCTTGCTCGCTCTACCGCGTGATGTCGGTGTTCACCCTGAAACCGGTGAAATGATTCAGGCCGGCATCGGTCGTTTCGGGCCATTCTTGAAACATGAAGGCAAATTCACATCCTTGCCCAAAGGCGATGATGTGATGCATGTCGGTATGAACCGCGCCGTTGAA
>CAXHFH010000076.1:0-12277 GCA_964015995.1 uncultured Alphaproteobacteria bacterium | reverse complement strand
ACCCACACCTCTGGATTCGTCGGCAGCGTCAGATGTGTATAAGAGACAGCCGTGAATGACTGCATGATTACTTTTACCTTTTTACTACCGGGTATCCGGCTCCTTCATTAAAATCCGAACAATCTGAAGCTTGTCAAAATCGGAAAACAAAACAACATCCAGTTTGGCATTGTCCCCCGCGATCACACGCCCAACAGGCAAACCTTGCGGATACAAACCACCATACCCTGATGTGATGACACGCGCGCCTTCACCAATGTTACTGCCCTCCGGCAAGTGAATTAGATACGCATTATGCTCATTAGATCCGGCCATGATTGCGTGCTGTCCGGTATCTTCAACAACCACAGGGACGCGTGAATTAATGTCATTGATTAAAAGAACGCGCGATGTTTGCTCGCCCACCTCGACAATGCGCCCGACCAAGCCATCGCCTGACACCACGGCCGCCCCTTTCACGATACCACTTGCGCCGCCAACAGAGACAAGCACACTGTTCACATACGCATTGCCGGAATCTGCCAGAATGCGTGCGCTCACATGCGAATAAGACGGATCGACATCCAAATTCAGTAATTCTCGTAATGATCTGTTTTCAGAATCCAGTAATAAGGCCGTCTGATACCATTCTTTCAGCCTTATATTTTCTTGCTCCAAGCGTGAATTATCCGCCTGAAGCTGTGCCAAATTGGTAATGTCATGGAAAAATAAATTCGCCTGCTGAAAGGGCAAGCTAACCGCGGACAAAGCCGGTGAAAAAAAATCAGCCGTAGAAACACGCAGCGTTTCAAATGACTGTGGTCTAAAAGTCGATACACCAATAAGAACAACGGATAAAACCATAAAGAACAAAGAAGAAGCTGACGACCCGCCCCATGGTAACGGCAGACGATGTGCGGCACTTCTGAATTTCTTGTTACGGTTCAAAGTTTTTCATTCTGAATAATAATGACATTAGTCTGCAACAGTATATGCACACTGGGATTCGATCAATCCGTAATCAACAATGACTTTAATATGTACCGATCAAAACATGGCGTAATGATTTACCAGCCTCAAGTGCGTGCCCTGTACCCAGTGCAACACAAGATAACGGATCATCCGCAAGCGTCACGGCCAAGCCCGTTGCGTGGCGCAAAACAAAATCAAGATTGGTCAGCAACGCGCCGCCGCCTGTTAAGACAATTCCCTTATCTACAATATCTGCGGCAAGTTCAGGCGCAGTATGCTCAAGCGCGACCTTCACACCTTCAACAATCTGCCCAACTGGTTCGGCCAAAGCTTCAGCGACCTGACGTTCTGTAATGACAATTTCCTTGGGCACGCCGTTCATAAGATCACGCCCGCGAATCTCCATCGTGCGGCCTTCACCATCACCCGGAATACAAGCAGAACCGATTTCCTTTTTGATTCTCTCGGATGTACTTTCACCAATCAGCAAATTATGAACGCGACGAATATAGGCGATGATCGCCTCATCCATTTTATCGCCACCAACACGCACAGAGCGTGCATAAACGATACCGCCTAATGATATAACGGCAACTTCCGTTGTACCGCCGCCAATATCAACAACCATTGATCCAGTGGCTTCTGTCACAGGCAAACCCGCACCGATCGCCGCGGCCATCGGCTCTTCGATTAAGCCAACTTCGCTAGCCCCTGCACTCTCCGCTGATTCTTGGATTGCGCGACGCTCAACCGCAGTCGAACCAGATGGTACACAGATAATCATTTTCGGGGATACGAATGTCCGGCGGTTATGCACTTTACGGATAAAGTGTTTAATCATCGCCTCAGTCACTTCGAAATCGGCAATCACGCCATCACGTAATGGGCGTGTTGCAATAATGCTGCCCGGTGTACGGCCCAGCATTTGCTTTGCCTCATCACCAACGGCCAGTGTTTGTTTTTTACCGCCCATCACCGAAATCGCAACAACAGAAGGCTCATTCAGGACAATGCCCTGATCCTTCACGTACACCAATGTGTTCGCTGTTCCTAGATCAATGGCCATATCGGCCGACATAAAACCAAAAAGTTTGGAGAACATAGATCGTCCCGCCTATCCGTATGAAAAGATGTGGTTATTACGATATATCAGACTAAAAAGAAGAATGCACCCTCTGACTTGAAAAGAGAATATATTGTCAACAAAAACAAAACCGTGAACGCAATGCTCACGGTTTTACAATACAAAAAAACCCTTAATATTATCTTAGTCGCAGGAAATTAGCCCTGACGCGCCTTGAAACGAGGATTTGTCTTGTTAATTACATAAACACGACCTTTGCGGCGGATAACACGGCAGTTGCGGTCACGTTTTTTCAAAGTTTTCAGTGAATTAACGACTTTCATTTTCTTAAATCCTACTTAAATTCCTTAATAGAGGTGCGAACATAGCGATGCTTACTGTCTTTTGTCAAGTGTTGCTTCAAAAAAACTATCATCTTCTTCATTGATTTTACCCTAAAAAAAAAGGCATCATTAACCAAACGATAACAAAATACCTTCATCATGTATTCTGTACAGGTCCAAGAAAGTTCTACATAGATGTATTCATCTGTAAAATCACAAAAGAAATTTAAAGCCGGTGACGTCTTAATGCGTCAGGGTGATCTTGGCGAAAACGCTTATATCATTGAAGATGGAAAAGTCGAAATTACCGTCAAAAACTCTGACGGCAAAGAACGCGTTGTCGGAACACGCAGCGCGGGCGCAATGATTGGTGAAATGTCGCTGATAGATAGCGCACCACGCACTGCCACAGTAACAGTCATCGAAGATTGTACGGTTTTAGAAATCACAAAGGATGATTTTTCACGACGCTTAGAAGGTGCCGATTCTGTTCTACGCATGACCATTCAGGTTATCTTGACGCGTTATCGTGACATGCTTAAACGCTCAGACCTTAAAAGACAAAGTAAGGATGGCTCGGGCGCAGAAAATACGGAGCGAGATTATCTGGAACAAGCAGACGCCGTTGAGACCATCCGCATCGCCAACGAATTTATGGAAGCCTTGGAAAACGATGAAATTTCATTGTATTACCAACCTATTATTGATCTTCAAAATGGTGAAATTTATGGGTTTGAAGCACTCATGCGTTGGATTCATCCCGAAAAAGGGTTCATATCCCCCGGCGTCTTTATTCCAATCATAGAAGATAACGGCCAAATCATTAAGGCAAGCAACTGGGCATTTAAAGAAGCCTGCAACGCATTAAAGCGCATACAAGCAGAAACCCAATACCATAGAGACCTTCACATGAGTGTGAATTTCTCAACCGAAGATTTTTCTGCACCTGACTTCGTCGATAATATCCATGAAACGATTAAAGAAACAAAGCTACCGACCAGCCAAATTCATTTAGAGATCACGGAACGTATCTTAATGGCGCAGCCTGAAAAAGCCAAAGAAACGCTGGCGATGTGCCGCGAGGCCGGCATGGGTATATCGATTGATGATTTTGGTACAGGATATTCCTCACTGAACTACCTTCATGCGTATCCGATCAACACACTCAAAATTGATCAGAGCTTCATCAGAGACTTACAAGTCAAGAAAAACTCTAAAGAACTCGTGCGATCAATCATTACACTCGGACATAATCTGGATATGTCAATTATCGCCGAAGGCGTAGAACAAATTGAAGAAGCTACAATGTTAAAGAAGATGGGCTGTCACTACGCCCAAGGGTTTTATTTCGCAAAGCCGGTTCCTGAAAAAGACGTCATAGAGACCGTTGCGAACTGGAAACCGCAGAAAATATAAGAGCGCTACTTACCTTCCGCCTCGATTGATCCATCCCAACCTTGCGGTAAATCCTGTACTTTCAGCGCATTCATTCTGGTAATATACATATCGTAGAGCGCAAAATATCTTTCTCCCGCGATGCTCTTGCACTCATCCGCCAAATCTAAAGCCTCATCAAATGATTGCGATCGGTAACTGTCCATCATTTTCTGATGTGTGGCTTTCCAATTGAGGAATTGCTCTTGCTTCGCATCGTCGTGATCACCAAACAAACCATAAATTCTGGCCAACTCTTTCTTACCAACAAGCTTGATCATATCAAGCTCTATCATGGCGAGATTATCAGCGGCCTTATATGTCGCCTCACCCACCAAAATATTGATGCCATAGAATTTCGTTTGCCCCTCCAGACGTGATGAAAGATTAACAGGATCACCAAGCGCGGAATACGCGAACCTTTGTTTTGATCCCATATTCCCAACCGCACATGAGCCCGAGTTAATACCAATCCCTGCATTAAGAAGAACCGCTTCTTTGCCCTCTTCTTGCGCTCTGATACGTATTTTTTCGTTCACAGGCTCTAAGGCTGTTTGCATCGCAAGGGCGGCCAGGCACGCTTCGCGCTCGTGGTTTTTGATATCACGCGGGGCGTTCCAGAAACTCATCATGGCATCCCCGATATACTTATCGACCGTTCCTTGATGCTGCATAACAATATCTGTCATGCTCGTTAAAAACTCATTCATGAGTAGGATCAATTCTTCCGGCGACAACCCTTCAGAAATCGTTGTAAATTTACGGATATCGGTGAACATTACCGTTAAATCTCGGTTTTCCCCTCCAAGCTTCAGCTTCTCGGGATTTTGCTCAAGATCACGCATAACATCACCGGCAACATACATTCCGAACGCATTGCGGATTTGTTTTCGCCGTGCCTCAGCTCTGGCATAGGATAATATGGTCGAAACAATGAAGATCGTCATAACCGCCAAGGATGGGTAGACAGAATCAACCAACAACCCATGCTCCACATAGGCGTAATAAGCGCCAAAAAATGCCACAGAAATAATTGTGATACATAAGGCAACTGATACCAAAATACCGATAAAGGGGGAGACAATAATAAAGAATGCACCAGCCACCATGATAAAGATCGCCTCTGCACCGCGCATAACAGATGGCCGCAACAAGTAATCATCGCTTAATATTTGCTCTATGACATTGGCATGCACTTCAACACCCGGCCTGAACGGACTTAGGGCTGTACTTCTTAAATCTTTGAGGCCTTCCGCACTTGCCCCGATCAATACTATTTTACCTTTAACCGCGGATTCCGCTTCTTTTGAATGCTCATCGATTAAGAATTTATAGGCCGGAATATAATCAGGAACAGGGCAAATCAGAGGGTTCTGACGTACATCATCGTTATTACAGAAATAGCGATACCGAACATACAAAATGCCATCACTCTCCACCGGAATGGCTTTATCACCAATCAATATACGGTAATTCGTATCAATCTCACCACGCTCATCTTCGGGCACTTTTGCAAGCTTAACCGCTTCCTTTCGCCCCAGCAGCGCCACGCGCAAAGCTTCTAAACTCAAGGATGGATAAAGATGCTTACCATTTGTAAAAACCATACCGACGCGGCGTAAAACACCGTCATCATCAGGTTTGGCCATAAAACTACCGTTCCCCGCCGCCGCTTTGGACAATATAGGCAAATTAACTGCCGCCGCCGTAAACCCTGATGCCTGCTCTAAAAATACTGACTTAACATCACTACGTGCCACAAGACGGTTTTTATTCAAGGGCTGTGTCTGCGCACGATCAGACCGCCCATAGGTAAATGCCGTTACAAATATCTTTGATTTTTTAATCTCTTGGGCGAATAAATTATCATAGTTCAAAAACACGCCGTCTGTTTGAACCGCATTGGGAAACTGGGCAATTTGATCGCTCGGCGTATCTTTATAAAGAATATGCGGCGACGTGCGGTCAGGCTCCGCGAAGACACCATCAAAGGCGATAACCTTTGCGCCCTTCTCGCTCAATGATTTTGTTAAATCCGCCATCACATCGCGCGGCCAATTCCACTGCCCGATCAACTCAAGTGATTTTTCATCAACATCCACGATCACAACTTCTCGCGTAGGTGTTCGTGGATGCATATGGTTGAAATTGTCAAAGACACTGCGCTGCAATGTCATGCGCACAGGGTTTTGAGAACCACTGAGCAAAACCGCAAGAATCAGAAGGCTCAATAAGAACAAAACATGTATCACGGCCCATCTGGATGTTTTGATGTTCTTAAACATAAACGAAATTACCTTTCCCTGAAGGCGCGATTTACACCGCGGTGAAAGGGCTTCATAAGATAATTCAAAATCGTACGCTTACCAGTAATAACCTCAACAGTGGCCACCATCCCTGATGTAATAGGCAACGGATTTTCGGCTTTCCCCAGATAATTCTTTGTCGTGCGCACCTCAACTTCGAACATGACATTGCCATCACGGTCGCTCACACTATTCGCGGCGATGCGCGTTAACGCACCATCAAGAGACCCGTAAACCTGTGGGTCATAGGCGCTGACCTTAACCTTCACAGGTTGCCCGACATTCAAAAACGCAATTTCGTCCGGCCTGACTTTTGCAATAATCTTAAGCTCATCATCAATCGGGACAATCTCAACCAACTTCATTGCGGGCTCAACGACCCCACCGATCGTTTTCAATGTAATCTGGTTAACAATGCCATCAACGGGCGCGCGTATTTCCGTACGATCCACACGATCACCAATGGACTTTAAACTCTCTTTCAGCGATGAAATCTGTGTTTCAACCTCGTTCAGCTCCTCCAGAGCCACTGATTGAAATTTATCCAACTGTGTTTTACGTTCATTTTCGGCACTGCTCAATGATGCTTCCAGTCCCTTTTTCTCCTGTGCGCGCACGTTTATTTGGCCATTAATATCACCCAATTCACGCTCTAACCTGATTTGATCCAGCTTCGGCACTGCGCGCTTGGCAACCATATCTTTGGTGATGGATAATTCCTTCTTTAAGAGCTTCCGACTTTGATACAGGCGGTTAATCTCCGCACTGACCTCCCCTAAATCCGCCTTGGCTTTATTGATTTTCTCATCTTGAATTGTGTAGGCCGCTTCAAGCTCTTTTTGACGTGATAAATAAAGGAGTTTTTCATTCTCAGCGATGGTAGGGATTTTTTTCTCAATATCCGGCGAAACGTGAAATTCTTCGCCATTGCTTTCTGCCTGTAACCTTGCTTTTTTGGCCTCTAGCGACATAAAGCGTGCCTCGGTCCCGCGCTCTTCGGATGAGAACATCACGTCACTAATCCGCAACAACACCTGACCTTTTTTAACGAAGTCACCCTTCTCAATTTTGATCTCCTGTAAAATCCCGCCTTCCAAGCTTTGCACCACTTGAATTTCCTTGGATGGCACAACCTGCCCTTCCCCGCGGGTAAGCTCCTCTACCTCGGACACAGCCGACCAGACAATGATAAAGGTGACAAAGGCAATGATCGTAAACAATAGAATGATCGCAGGCGAAGACGGACGCATGCGCATTGCGGCATCCAATTCATTCATATATGCGGTTTCGTTTTTGCTCATTCTTATCCGCTCGCCTTTACGTTAATTTTACCCGTATTAAGCGCAGCAATAACCTCATCACGCGGGCCATCCATAAGAACCTTACCATCATGCAGCAATATCAACCTGTCCACTGTCGTTAACAACGCATGCTTATGCGTAATCAAAACATAGGTCTTATCCTTGGTTTGCTCCATCACATGCGTACAAAACGCGTTTTCGGTTTGAGTGTCCATGGCGCTGGTCGGTTCATCACAAATCAAAATATTCGGCCTTACAATCATCGCACGCGCAAAGGCGATGGCTTGTTTTTGCCCCCCCGAAAGGTTTGAGCCGAGCTCTCCCACAGGCGCGTCATACCCCATGGGGTGACGTGAAACGAACGCATCAACACCGCTTTGTTTCGCATAAGCCAAAATTTCGTCTTCACTCGCATGGGTATGAAACGCTGTGATATTATCGCGCACGCTGCCCCTGAATAATTGCGACTCCTGTGAAATATACCCCATATTCCTGCGCAAATCGGCAGGGTCTATCTGACGATAATCCGTGTCATCGGCCAGAATAACACCACTATCGGGTTCATATAGTTTCAGCATCATTCTTGCGATTGTGCTTTTCCCTGAGCCAACGCGCCCGATAATGCCCACACGTTCGCCCGGATTTATTGTAAAGGATACCTCATCCAGAACAGGAACGTCCGTGCCCGGATAAGCAAAAGAAACTTTCTCAAAAGCAAGCTTACCCGATAATGTTGGCCTGTGTAGAAAGTCACGATTGGCCGGGCGCTCCACCTGACCACTCATCACGTCATTTAAGGTTTTAAGCGCCGTACCGGATTGATGATATTTCGTAATCAAATTGGCAATCTGCCCGATTGGTGCAATAGCGCGCCCGCCCAGAATAACACTGGCGATCAAACCACCCATCGTTAAATCACCGCTTTGCACCAGATACATCCCCGCCAAAACAATCACGACAGACGCACTTTGTTGAAAAAACGTTGAGATATTCACCGCCATAGCGGATAGGAAACGCGCCTTTTGCGCGTACCTGGCATCTTCATTCATCACCGCACCGTAACGCGCACGAAACCGTCCGTCGGCTCCACCTGATTTTATAGTTTCTAATGCGTTAATCGCCTCAATCAAAATACCGTGCCGTGTCTGACCTGTTTCCTGAGATTTACGCACCAAATGCTTAAGCTTAAATTGAATGATAAACCCGCACAGACTGACCGCCAAAACCATGAACACCAGAATAAACGCTATCGACCCGCCAAGTTGATACACAAAGAATAAAAACAAAAGCGTGAAAGGAACATCCACCAGCGCCGTGATTGTTGCAGACGTAAAAAACTCCCGCACGGAATCAAAGTCACGTAATATATTGGCAAATGCACCGCTTGATTGCGGCCTGTCGGCGAGCTTCATATCAAGCACATGATCGAAAATTCTACGCGCGGCCAAAACATCTGTTTTGCGCCCTGCGAAATCAATCAAGTATCCGCGCACCGTCCTGAAAATAAAATCAAACCCGAAGGCCATCAACGCGCCAATACCAAGAACCCAACCCGTTTCGGTGGCATTATTCGGGATCACCCGATCATAGACATTCATGATGAATATCGGGCTAACCAATGCAAATAAATTGATAAATACGGATGCCAGAATAACAAGGCCATAGGTCGATTTACTTAATCTGACAATATCCCAAAACCAATGCGTGTCGGTGACTTCGTCTTTTTGACGTTCGGGGATTTTAAAAACGGCTGTCGGGTGCACAAATATTGCATAGCCCATATATGAACCGGACAGCTTTTCAATGGGCATTTCCCTTACTGATCCGGTTTCAGGAACGAATATCTTCGCGTGCCCCGTGTCGTCATTCTTTTCTAACAAGACACAAACCTGATCATCTTTCAGAAAAACCACGCACGGCAAAACCGCCGTAGATATTTTATCGAGATCAGGTTTTTTGAATATCTCTGCTTTCAAGCCAATACGTTGCGCCGCTTCGCAGAAAAGGGACGGGCTCATGCCGGTTGTATCGTATGCAATGCCTGATGTCAGACTGTCCGGAGATTTTGGCTTTCCGAATGTTTCGCACAAGAAAACAAGGCAATCCAACAAGGGATCACCATTATATTCAACCTTTACAGTTTCCAGATCATGATCTTTATCGGCGATTTCCTTCTCCCTCGATCACTGGACGTTTCCTTCGTCATCAGGCACGGATAATACAATATTCTTGAGCGTGCCTACAGAAGCTAATATACCATATTGTGCGGTCAAAATATTATAAAGATTATCACTGTAATCAAGTTTTGCTTTAAATAGCTGGCTTTCTGCGCGCATTACGCTAAGCAATTTTATACGCGAGCCTTCAAACTGAGTTTTATAGGTACTTACCAATTTCTCGTTAAGCTCCACGCGCTCAGCTGATAATTTTAACTTGCGTTCTAATGTTTGATATTTTGCATAAGATTCATAAATCATCCGCTCAACCTGACGCTCGGCGTCTTGTGCTTTTCTTAAGGCAGCATCGTGCTCGGACTGTTTTTTACGAAACTCAGAAAATTCGCGACCACCGGTTGAAAATGACCAATTCATTTTAACAAGGGCGCGCGCATCTTTATTCTCGCCGCCAATCACATCATCTTTATCACTTTCATAATATGAAAGCTCACCACTAACATCGGGGTACATCTTTCCATGTTCGGCTTTCATGTCATGGCGCGCCGCATTCGAATCCATGCGCACAGCCATTAACGCCGGATGATTAACCCGCGCCATTTCAACGGTATCCACGATGTTATCATTGATATACTCGCTGACAGATGGTGGAAGGATTTGTATCTTTGGCGGCGCTTGCCCCGTGGCCTCGTAATAAACAGCGCGCGCAGCCAAGAGCTTGCCTTCGTAATCTGCTACGATGGAATCAACAACCATAGAAACATCACGTGCCTGTTGAAGCTCAGCCTCATCCGCCACGCCCTCTTTGACCATTGTTACAATACGTGACTCGTAATCATCTATTGATTTTGATTGCTTGGATAATAGTTTAAGCGCACTGCGCAGGCGCATAATTTCCAGATAATTTTTAACAACATTAAAAACAATGCTGCTCTCAGTCTTGATCAAATTATATGTTTTCGATTCAAGACGTGCATCTGCCGCGTCAACACGGTTTTGCGTTTCCAGCCCATCAAATAACATCTGACGAACCGCAACATTGCCCTCACCATACCCTGAATAAGCGGCGCCGCGCTCAACCACCAAACCACGACTGGTTGAGTTATCTTGATAAACACGCCCTACAGACGCATTCGCAGAAATTTCGGGATAATAATTTGAAAACTCCGCGTCCCTGCCATGCTTTGCTGCATCCTTACTATCGCGCGCACCCTCAATGGCCGGATTATGATTAAGCGCAAACAACACAGAATCCCGCAGTGATTGAGCATGCGCAAAGCCGCCCTGACTGACGAGAGCAACAAACAAAACAGCGGTTTTAAACTTCAAATGCATCAAGAACTGATTGTTAGAAACATAAAAAATGGCAATAGAATCATGCCGTACGGAACACTAATCATATGCAAAAAATAGCCATTACTCAAGTGTTTGAGGCATATTACTTCAATAAAAACCTTTTTTTTATTTTACACGCTGAATTGGCAGAAGAAATCTTACATAATGCCCTTCACAATCCCCATGAAATAAGGCATTGTATTTTGCATCCATCACAAAAAGGGATCGAACATCGTGGGTATTAAAATTGCTGTCCCAAGGGAAACCAATGACCATGAAAAACGTGTTGCCGCATCGCCGGAAACCGTAAAAAAATTGGTTGCTACAGGCGCGACGGTTACTGTCGAAACAAAGGCTGGTGATTATGCCGCCTACACCGATTCCGCATATAAAGATGCCGGTGCAAAAATTGCAAAAACCTACACTGATACAGTAAAAATGGCAGATGTCGTTTTAAAGGTTCAGGCCCCCAATAAAGAAGAATTGAAAGACATTAGAAACGGCGCGCTGCTGATTGGCATGCTTGCGCCATTTTCAAACAAAACCATTCTGGCCGATTGCGCGAAAAATAAAATTGATGCCTTTTCGATGGAATTTGTTCCCCGCATCAGTCGTGCCCAAAGCATGGATGTTTTGTCTTCTCAATCAAACTTATCCGGATATAAGGCCGTTTTGGATGCCACAGAACATTACCCGCACGCCATGCCGATGATGATGACCGCGGCGGGCACAGTCCCCCCCGCAAAGGTTTTTGTAATGGGCGCAGGCGTTGCCGGATTACAGGCCATCGCCACGGCGCGCCGCTTAGGCGGTGTTGTTTCCGCAACCGATGTGCGCCCCGCGGCAAAAGAGCAAGTTGAATCTTTGGGCGCAAGTTTCATTGCCGTCGAAGATGACGAGTTTAAACAAGCCGAAACCGCAGGCGGATACGCCAAGGAAATGTCGGCAGACTATAAAAAGAAGCAAGCCGAACTGGTTGAAAAACACATTGCCAAGCAAGATATTGTGATCACAACCGCCCTTATCCCGGGTAGACCGGCACCAAAATTGATTACAAATGATATGGTTAAATCCATGAAACCGGGTTCAGTCATCGTTGATTTAGCCGTGGAAACCGGTGGTAACTGCGATGCGTCAAAGGCCGGTGAGGTTGTTGTGAAAGATAGCGTCACAATCATTGGACATTTAAATGTGCCAAGCCGTTTGGCAGCAGATGCTTCTGCGTTATATTCGAAGAACCTTTTGAACTTGTTGAACTTGATCAACGACACCGACAGTAAAAAACTCGCGATTGATTGGGATGATGAAATCATTCAGGGCGTTTGTACTGTCTCTTATACACATCTGACGCTGCCGACGAATCCAGAGG
>CAXHFH010000075.1:0-12377 GCA_964015995.1 uncultured Alphaproteobacteria bacterium | reverse complement strand
GTCTTCCAGAACTTTGCGAATTTCTTCAATCTCATCGTCAAAATCGTTAAGAAGGTCAATATCCGCGTCATCAGCGTTTTGGTCTTTTTTCGCCTTACTCGCTTTTGATGTTTTCTTTTTGCTTTTTTTCTTGGACTTTACATCTTCTTCAAACTGATCTGATTTCTTCTTCTTTTTCGATTTTGTCGGTTCCGGAGCTTTTTCTTTTTTCTTCTCCGCTTTGCCCAGCCCCATAATTTCTTCTTTGGTTTGCGCAACGGATACCGGCAAAGACCAATCGGGGTTGGTGTTTTCAAAAATTTTGCTTGTGATCTTTTTTACATTTCTCTTGGCTTCAAGCTTGATGTGCTCAGGCATTTTCATGTAAGCGCGTGCAATGGTCGTCATAAAATGTGGCTCTTTAGAGAGTAGGCGCCATAAAACCATATATTGAAAAACGGGCATGAACCGTGTGCCGGGGTCTTTGAACGCATCGGGCGGCGCGGTAATCGCAAAAGGGTGCACCCGATGTGGCGTGATGCCAACATGGGTGAAGTAACTCTCGCCGAGTTTCAGTACCATATTAGGCGTAACACCGAATTTTTCCGCGATGAACTGTTTCAGCATCCGGTAATCTTTGATTTCTTTGGGAATATTAAATTGCGGCACACTCAAGCTGATCCCATTACCCTCAAAACGTTGTGGGACAGGCATGTGCTTAACAGTAAATCCGGCGTGAAGGTCACGCTTGGTACTGCTTGTAATGGGGAGGCAAACCGCCGTGTTTACAGTTTTTTCATCTGATAAAACAAAATCAATGGTCTCTGAGGAAATCCCGGTTTTACCGCCCTGACTTTGGCCTTCTTCAACGAAGATTGAGTTAACCGTACGGAGTTGCCCCGCAGAGCCTTTCACTTCTTTGAAACGCTTGTCACTGTAACTTGCTTGGCGCAGGAACTCACGAATATCGAAGTCTTGTGTGATTTCACCAGAGGCAATGGAGATATCTTTTCTAATCCAGTTTTCGGCGCGGATATCGTTATGCTGCATTAAGGACAATATCTGAAGCTCAAGGCGGGCATTTGGGATAAGGCCAACTGTGATGGCATCCAGAACGCTTTGGGCGTTTAGCTCTCTAATGATGCCTTTTTCCTGAAAATGGTGTGTCTCAAGAACGCGGCGTTTTGGCGGTAGACGTTTTTTGCCTTCATTGACCTCAACGAAGTAGGTGTTCACACGCTCATCGATGTAATTCGGATCAGGATAATAAAACGCACCTTCTTCAAGTATGGCACTGCTTTTGGTGGTGAGCCCGAAATAGCTTTTGACGAATTGCCGTGTATTTTGCGCCGTGATGTCACCTAAATCTTGAATGCGTCGGCGTTCAATGGATACGGCTTCGATCATGTGTGCAGACCATTCGCGCCCGTCAATATTATCGCCGCTTCGGCTAATTGCGTTACTGATGCCTCTGATAATGCCGTCATGTAGATAAATGTATAGTCGGCCCTCATCATCTTTGCGATAGGGGAGGATTTCGGCATATTCCATGCCGCGCGTGACTACGTCCAGAATGTCGCCGTTCTTTTGATCACGTAGGGTTTTGATCTCCAGATCACCTTCTTCGTCATAGGCGATGCGGCGTTCTTTCACGAACAGGCTGCTGCGATCCGGTTTTTTGCGGGCAAGCGCGATGAAGCTGGTCGGTGGGTCACTGATGACATCGCCATTGCTTTTCATCAGGCGGAAATGCCCTTCGAAATGTTTGCGAATATATTCTTCATCCCAGTGGGGCGCAGAATATTGCATCTGCGCACCAAGCGCGCTCAGTTCTTTTCTAAACTCACCAACGGTAAAAAACGTATATTCAAACGGAAGTTGGCTCTCCCAGATATCACGATCATCTTTGCGCATGATAAATTCATACGCCCATTTATAGGGCAGGCGGAAAAGGCGCGTGCGTGGAAAACGGGGAGGGAGTTCTTCCAGGAAGAAGCCGCCACATCCGGGGTCTTGCTTTGGTTGTGCGTGTTCGGAATACCACACCAGCAGGTCTGCCTCTGACAAATCAGCCAAAGCGTCGCCGTGGCTTTCCTTATCATGCATCTCCATCAGCACATATTCATCGGCATCCGGCTTGGAGAAATCACGAATGAACATGATGCCTTCATTCTTCAACATAGAGAATTGTTTGCGCAGCGTGTCACTGACGATGCGTTGGTTATAACGCGAATTGGAATAAACCTGATGCAAAGTGAAGGAGTTTATAATCGCATCCAAACTTTCTTCATCGAAAATTTCGCCGGATACGTCACCGACTTTATATTCAAGATTATGGAGCTGATATTTCTCTTTTGCGGCCTTGATGACCTTTTTACTTTTATCGACGCCGATAAAACGAATTTTCGGGTTCAATGCGGCCATCGCATAGGTTAATGCGCCATCTTCACAGCCCAAATCAGCAACCTTAGAGCCTTCATCCAGCAATAGGTGGGATAACGTGAACCACGCACGACGAACGGCCTCGTAGGGAATCTCCTGCAACAGGAAATTACGCTCTTCGATATAGCTTATCGGGGTTTCCGTCCCGAGTATGTCGTCATCTTGTTCTTTTTTGGATGCCATTTAAATATGTAACCCCTTATTCAACCCGTTTTTATATCGTCTTTTTTTATTATTTCCAAGACTTTACATCATATATCGAGATATGGAAAATATGCAAAATATTATTGGAAAAAATGCGTTGTCTCTATACCCTGATCAGCGATGAAACAGCTCTATCAATATACACGTTCTGTCGTGCAGGATGGCATTGATTTAATTTTGCCGCCGCGTTGTACGTTGTCAGGCGAGATTGTCGACACACAAGGGATGCTTTCGGCGCGCTCTTGGGGTGGTTTGCATTTTGTGGCTGATCCGTATTGTTCGGCGTGCGGTATTCCGTTTGAATTTGAAAGCGGTAGCGAATGTCTGGAGTGTATGGATACGCCGCCGCCATTTTCTTCCGCGCGCTCCGCCCTGATTTATAACGATACGAGTCGTGATCTTATTCTGGGGTTTAAGCATGGCGATAAAACCCATCTGGTACGAAGCTTTATTCCGTGGCTTCAAAAATCGGGGGAGGGCATGCTCGCGCAGGCTGATTATCTTGTTGCTGTGCCGCTTCATACGCGCCGCCTTATTGCGCGGCGTTATAATCAGGCGGTTTTAATCGCGGATGCATTGTCAAAAGCCACGGCAATAGAACATCTACCCCGTGCCATGATTCGCACCCGCGCCACCGTGAGCCAAGGGCATTTAAAAACGGATGAGCGTGCGAAGAACGTCAAGAAGGCCTTCGATGTTCACCCTGCGTTTAAAGATCGGATTAAGGATAAGGTTATTGTTCTGATTGATGATGTTTATACAACGGGTGCAACGGTGAAAGAATGCACAAAAACCTTGAAAAGTTACGGCGCATCAGAGGTTCATATCTTAACGCTGGCGCGCGTTCTGAAAACTTAAAATTACAAAGCTTTGCCCGATGAAAGTCGGCCTTGGTCAAGCGTTGGCGCGAGGCCGTGTTGCATCACCAGAGTTTTAAGCGGGCCGAACCGATCAAGCATTTTCAACCCAATGCGGCGGAAATCTTTAACGGGTGCGCGGTCACTGCTGACCAGTTGATTGATGGCGTTGACGCCCAGTGTGCGCGTTTCAATGTCTAATGATCTGCGGTGTGCGTAGGCCTTCAATGTCGTTTGATTGCCAAAATCTTGTCCAAAACGCATGGCATCCACGATTGTTTCTGCCAGTGTTGCCACATCACGCAGGGAAAGGTTCAGGCCCTGCGCCGTAATTGGGGACATCACGTGCGCGGCCTCGGCAATCAATGCAACGCGTGGTGCAATCAATGTTTTTGCCTTAATCGCGCAGAGTGGCCAAGATTGCGGCGGCGTTTCCATGGTTATACCGCCAAGAATGTTTCTGGTGGCCTCTTGCAGGGTATTTTCAAATACATCCTTGGGGAGTTTAATCAAGGCATCCGCCTTATCCTTGGTCTCAACCCATACGATGCTTGATTGATTGCCTGCCATCGGTACGATCGCAAAGGGGCCGCCGGGGCGATGGAACTCGGTTGATGTATTGTTGTGCGCACGGGAATGATTAATCACCAACGTGATGGCTGATTGGTTATATTGCTTTTGGCTTGTCTTGATGCCTGCCAATTGACGCACCGTTGAGCCGCGTCCGTCTGCGCCAACGATAAGGCTTGTTTTGATCGTCGTGTCATCATCCAGTATTACCTCGGCCGCACCATTATCCTCGTGATAGCTTTTAAGGCTTTTCTTTTCATGAATGGTTACGTTTTTTGAGTTTTTCAACGCCTCATAAAGCTTTGCGCGCAAAAGATCATTCGGGATGTTCAGGCTGAAATACTCAAGACCAAGGTCAAAAGCCTCAAATTCTGAGATAATCGGGTCTTGGCCTGCGATGCTGTCATCATAGATGCGCATGATTTCCATTTTGGTGCCATATTCGGTGCAAAAATCATCAAGGTTTGCGGCTTTTAGGATGTTGATGCTGCTCTGCATTAGCGCAACGGTTCGTCCCGAAACAGAGGTTTTTTTCAATGGTTTTGGCGGGCGGGGTTCAATAATGTGAATGCTTACGCCCTTATCGGATAATATCTTCGCGAGTGTTAGGCCGGCGATCCCCGCGCCGACAATAACCAAATCACACATGCTTTTTTTCATTTTTACCATGTTCAAGCCTTTTCGAAGTGACTATAGTTTGTTTGTGTCATACTGAAAAGGACTTAGAAACAAAATGCCAAATGTAGAAATTTATTCATCGAATACATGCCCATATTGTGTGCGTGCAAAGCAGTTGTTGGATTCCAAAAGCGTGGAATATGTGGAATATAATATATCCAACGACAGTGAAGCGCGTGATAAAATGATGGAACGCACAGGCGGTGCACGCTCAGTGCCTCAGATTTTCATTAATGATGTTCATTACGGCGGTAGTGACGACCTTTATGCGTTAGATGCAGAAGGCAAGCTGGACGTCATTCTGGCGGGATAAGGTTCTTAAGCTATGGGTTCTTCTTTAAAGGTCGCGTGTATTCAAATCACAAGCGGCCCTGATATTCATGAAAATATGAAAAAGACAGGTGCTTTGATTGAAGAGGCCGCCAAAAATGGCGCGCAGTTCATTCTGACGCCTGAAAACACGAGCCGTATGCTGTCGCAGCATGAAAAGAAGATCGCCGAAGCGCTAACGCAGGATGATCACCCCGCTGTGCCGTTTTTTGCGGATCTGGCGAAGTCATTAGGTGTAACTTTGTTGATCGGCTCAATGGCAATGAAAACGGATGGTGATAAATTGCTGAACCGCAGTTTTCTGTTCGCGCCTGATGGCACGATACAAAACACCTATGATAAAATTCATTTGTTTGATGTGTGCTTGCCCACGGGAGAGGATCACACCGAAAGTAACGTCATTAAGCCGGGGACGCAGGCCGTTGTTGCGAAGGTTAATGATGATTTCTCAGTCGGGATGAGTATTTGTTACGATTTACGTTTTTCATATCTGTTTCGTGACTTGGCAAAGGCGGGGGCGAATATCTTAAGTATTCCTGCGGCCTTCACTGTGCCGACAGGTAAGGCGCACTGGGAGGTTCTTCTTCGTGCCCGTGCCATAGAAACAGGCAGTTATGTTTTGGCGCCCGCGCAGGTGGGAGAACATGACGGCGGACGCAGGACGTATGGGCATTCGCTTATTATTGATCCATGGGGACGTATTCTGGCGCAAAAAGAAGATGGTGAAGGTGTTATTTACGCCGATATCAATGTTGCCGAGGTTAATACGGCGCGTGGTGCGATACCCGCACTGACGCATGATCGTGATTACGAGGTTATGCCCCATGAGTGATAAGTATAAAAAAGAAACGCGTTTGATGCATGCGGGGCGCAAGCCGGAAGATTATTTTGGTGTTGTTAATCCGCCAATTTGCCGCACCTCTACGATTTTATATAAAGACCTTGCGGCTTATCTTGATCCGAACACAAAATATAGATATGGGCGCGTGAATAACCCGCTTAGTCAGAATTTCGAAGAGGCTGTGGCAGAGCTTGAGGGCGGCTTTCATGCCATTTCAACATCAAGCGGTCTCGCGGCAATTACAACGGCGATGCTGTCATTTTTGAAGGCAGGCGATCATGTGCTCATCGTCGATAGCTGTTATCCACCGACACGGTTTTTCGCGAATAAACAACTTCATTCCTTTGGTATAGACGTTGAATATTATGACCCGATGATTGGTGCAGGTATTGTTGATTTGATCCGTGATAACACGGCCCTCGTTTATCTGGAATCCCCAGGGTCAGCCACCTTCGAGGTTCAAGATGTGCCCGCGATTGTTAAGGTTGCACAAGAAAGTGGCGTATTGACCATCATGGACAACACATACTCTGCGGGTGTTTTGTTCCGACCGCTTGATCATGGTGTTGATATATCTGTGCAG
Organism: uncultured Alphaproteobacteria bacterium; assembly: GCA_964015995.1. Taxonomy (GTDB): domain Bacteria; phylum Pseudomonadota; class Alphaproteobacteria; order Micavibrionales; family Micavibrionaceae; genus UBA1672. Next base: position 5,893 of record CAXHFH010000075.1, on the reverse strand, counting down.
TCCGCGGCGAAATATCTGGGTGGGCATTCTGATGTGAATTTGGGTATCGCGGTGGCGGCTAGCGAAGATCATTACAAAACCATGAAGGCGTGCGCCATTAATTTGGGTGTGTGCGCTGGGGCAGAGGATATGTACCTTGCCTTGCGTGGTCTTCGGACGCTTCAGATGCGCCTTGAGCATGCGGGTAAGAATATGCGCCCCGTACTGAATTGGTTTGATGGGCGCGCGGAAGTGCAGGAAATTTATTGTCCTGTTTTAGGCAATAATGCGGGGCATGATAATTGGGCGCGCGATTTTTCAGGGGCGAACGGATTGTTTAGTGCCTTATTCAAACCCGAATACACATTCGACAGTGTGGCGCAGTTTATCGACTCGCTTGACCTGTTTCCCGTGGGGAGCAGTTGGGGCGGTTATGAAAGCCTGATACAGCCGCAAAATATGGATTTATATCGTTCTGAGTGGGGGCATGATGGTGTTTTCTTGCGCTTTCAAATCGGTAATGAGCATCCTGACGATCTGATTGCAGATCTGGAGCAGGGCATCAAACATTTAAACAAAGAGTAATAAGAGGCATTTATGGGTTGTCTGAAAGATGATGCGATTTATATCGGCAGAAGCGATAACGGCGAGGGCGAAGATCAATATCTTCCGCTGAAATGGGGTAATCGCCATGGGTTGGTCGCTGGGGCAACTGGAACAGGAAAAACCGTTACATTACAAAACCTTGCAGAAGGGTTTTCAAATGCAGGTGTCCCTGTTTTTCTCTCTGATATTAAGGGCGACTTATCGGGTATGTGCCGTGAATCCGAAATGGAAGATTTTCTGGTGAAACGCGCCAAGTTGATTGGCTTGCTTGATGAATATGAAGGACAAGAATTTCCGGTTGTCTTCTGGGACTTGTTCGGCAAACAAGGTCACCCTGTACGCACAACGATATCCGAGATTGGGCCGCTTTTGCTCGCGCGAATGTTAGAGCTTAACGATACGCAAGAGGGTGTGCTTAATATCGCGTTTCGTGTGGCTGATGAGCAAGGTCTTTTACTGTTAGATCTGAAAGACTTGCGCGCGCTTCTTAATGCTGTCAACGAGCAACGAAAAGAGATATCCGCCGAGTATGGAAATGTATCCCCGCAATCAATCGGCGCGATACAGCGTGGGTTGCTGCGGCTTGAGGATCAGGGGGGCGATCAGTTTTTCGGTGAGCCTGCACTAGATTTAAAGGATTTCATCCGCACCGATAAAGACGGGCGCGGCATGGTGAATATTTTAGCGGCGGATAAATTGATGAATTCGCCGCGTTTATACGGCACATTCTTGCTCTGGATGCTCTCTGAATTGTTTGAAGAGTTGCCAGAGGCGGGGGATGCGGATCGCCCCAAGCTTGTGTTCTTCTTTGATGAAGCGCATTTATTGTTTAATGACGCGCCGAAACCTTTGCTTGAAAAGGTGGAGCAGGTCGTGCGTTTGATCCGTTCCAAAGGCGTTGGTGTGTTTTTTGTTACCCAAAGTCCTGATGATGTGCCGGATTCTGTTCTGGGGCAGCTTGGTAACCGTATTCAGCACGCATTGCGCGCTTTTACCCCGAAACAGCAAAAAGCCATCCGCATGGCATCGCAAACGTACCGCCCTAATCCGGCCTTTGATGTAGAGGATGTGATCACAGCAATGGGCGTAGGGGAAGCTCTGGTGTCAACGCTTGAGAAAAAAGGCCAACCTTCTATCGTGCAGCGGACAATGGTGCGCCCGCCTTCATCTAAGCTTGGCCCTGTGTCACGCGGTGTACGCAAAAGTGTGATGATGGATAGCGATCTGTCGGATAAGTATGATGAGACGGTTGATAATGAATCGGCCTATGAAATCCTGCAGGAGCGTGCCGAGAAGGCTGCAAAGCAAGCAGAGAAGGCTGAGGCGAAACCTAAGAAGAAAAAGTCATCAAACCGTCAAAGCGTAAGCGAGGCCGCGATAAAATCGTTGGTGCGTTCTATGAGTTCGTCGGCAGGCCGCACGATTACGCGTGAAATTATGCGCGGTATTATGGGTGCTTTAAAGCGCTAAATCATCGCCTGCGGGTTCGCGTTCCATGGCGATTTGATCTTCGTATGGAGCTTTATAGGCGTTGGTTTCAGCAAAGCCATAGCGTTCATAAAGGTTCATGGCGGGGTTCGTCAGAGCGACACTGGCGAAGGCGGTGGTGCAATTATCATCCAGATATTCTGTGACGACATCCATCATGTCAGAGCCGATACCATCATCGCGATAGTCAGGGTGGACAAAAAATCGTGCGATATGCATGGAACCATCGGCGTTTTGTTCCAACATTGTAACACCGAAAATATTCTCACCATCATCCGCGCAAATTACAATTTCTGAATCCAGATATTTTTCAAGGATATAGGAATCCACCGGTTGTCCGTCACCATTCCAGTGTGCTGATAATTCCTGTATCTGTTCGATATCCTCCATGGAGGCTTCTCTGATGTCCATCGCTGTTAACTCAGTTCTGTTGTGTTATGTAAGGTCGCCTACGGTCACATCAAGTGCACCTGCGATGGCTTTCATCGCGCGCAGTGACCCGTCTTTCTTACCGGTTTCAATCTCGGTGAGGTAGGGGCGTGAAATGCCTGAGCCTTCGGCGAGGGCGGCTTGCGTCATTTGACGATATTTGCGGATAATCTTGATGGGATGATCTTGGCGCGCGGAAAGTTGATCTAATATTTCGGAAGGGAGTTCGGTATCCGCACCTGAATTTGTTAGGTCGCGATAATCATGCAAAGGCACCAGTACATAGGGTTTTCCCTGAATGTGTAATAGATCGTATTTCATTGTGATTCTCCCATAACTTAGGGCGACATTGTATCAATTTTGATGCCGATGTATAGGCTTAAAGCGTATGGGCTTAAAATCTCTTGGTCAGGGTGAGGGAGCCGAAAACACTCTCATTCCTTTGGTTTTTAAATTCCTTGGTACGCATATTAAGCGTATAAGACAGACGGTAATCATCATAAAACAGAGATACGCCAGTACTCAGATCGCCAACAAGATAGTTTTTATCAACCTCATTGCTGCTTGAAAATGTATTACCATCAAGGAAGATATCACGCCCGACCAATCGCCCGTCAATACCTGCAAAAACCTGCCAGTTGAATGTATTGTCATCGGTTAGGAATATTCCGGTGCCGGGAACGGCGGGGCGCACACGCGGTGGTGTGTCTAGCGATCTATTCGAACCCGCGACCAGAGTGGCACCTACGCCTACATTCGTGCGGATTGTGCCAAGAGACACTGACATGTTGGGTTCTATACGTGTGTTTACGGAGCCAAAGTCTTTTTCCCAAGCATAGGGAAAGCGACGTTGCCACGAGACAATGAAGCCAGGCTCAAATTCCAGTTGGTTGTCCCAGCCTTCGGGCTTGGGGGAGTCGGAAATATATTTATGGACGAATTTCTGTGTTTGCTCGCCCAGTGCCTCTGGCCCGACGATACCGAGTGTGAATTCCAACTCATCAAGGTGGTGGACATCACCATTGTTACTGAAAGTTGGGGTCGCCATTCCCACAGAACCGTATAAAAATGCAGCCCATGGACGATCACCCTGAGGTTGGTTGGCGAGTGTGATGTCTTCGGGGGTGTAGATATTGTGCCCGATTGTATAAAAAGTTGATGTGCGCTCGTTCAGGTCAAAGGTCGGGATTCTGTCCGCCATTGTATCAATCATGGGCGGGACGTTAATGTCCGCATCAAACCATGTCAGGCGGATACCACTGGTGTAGAACCGATCTGTGCCGCCGCCTAAATTATCATTTTCAACCGACAGACTGATATAGGTGTCGTTTGTGCCTTTTAATTCTTGTTGTTTTTGTTTTCTGTCGTCTGCCTGCGCCGTGAGTGGCAAGGCCACCAAAAGAAGGCTTCCGAGAAATAAGGTTTTAAAACGCATCATGGTTTCCATTTATTTTTATCGAATATGTTCTATCGCATATTGTACGTCTGTGCTAGATATTTGCTTATGAGCATTTCGAATTTTTATGAATACGGGCCTGATTTGGCCGAGGTTGAGCAACTGGTGATCATGTTGCATGGTGTGGGATCAAACGGGCAGGATCTTATTTCGCTTGCGCCGATGTTGTCGCAAAAATTACCCAAGACGATGTTTTTATCGCCTGATGCGCCGTTTGCCTGTGATATGGTGCCGCCCGGTTATCCGAATTCTTATCAGTGGTTTTCGCTACAAGACCGTGACCCGCATATGATGTTGGCTGAAGTTAAAAATGTATTTCCTCTTGTTGAGGAATATATCGAAGCGCAAATGGAGCGTTATGGCGTACCACCGGAAAAGACGGCGCTTCTTGGATTTTCACAAGGCACAATGACCAGCCTGTATGTTGCGCCGCGCCTGCAGAAGCAGATCGCAGGCGTGCTTGGGTATTCGGGGGCGTTGTTGTGGGATTCTAAAGTGAACGCTGATGATCTGCGTAAGCCGCCCATTCATCTTATTCACGGTGAGGCCGATGATGTTGTGCCTGTTGAGGCATGGACACAAGCCAAAGAGATACTTGGTGAAAACGGGTTTCGGGTTGATGGACATACAAGCGCAGGATTAACGCATTCGATTGATCAAAAAGGCATCGATAGCGGGCAAGCGTTTTTAAAGACAATACTGGTTGATTAGTGGGGTAACCGCCAATGCAGTCACATAAAATCTATAAGCTGGATCCTGAAGGGGAAACGTATCAAGCGGTGATGGAAATGGAAAAGGCCATCAGGGCGCTGCATCGGGATTTTTATACCGAGGCACGCAGTGCGGGGTGGAAAAAGTTAGCCGTGCAGTTAACCGATAAAGTTGCGGATTGGGACATCAGGCGCATCGAGGATACGGGACAAACCCATCCTGTTGTTCAGGTTAAGGATGATGAACCACAAGGCTTCCCCAGAGCGTACGCGCATTTCCCCCAAGTCTATGCCACTGAATTCAAATATAAGGATGCGCCGGATAATGGTGCGCAGAAATATGATTTATATATGTATGCGCCTGTTGGATATGATGGCGATCACTTTGCGCCTGAAGATGCGCGCTTGATTGACGATGAGCGTGAGGAGCAATGGGTTGGTAATGCCTTGTTCGCCGGTGGTTGGAGTGATCCGATATCGTGTTTTAGTCTTCAAGCCAGAGGCGTTGGCGTACCGGATGATTACGTTAAGCCAGAGGGTGCGCCGCAGAGGTATGTGCCTGCGCATGATAAAGCGTGTTTTGTTGCGCTGGGTGAGACGCGCGCACAACTGGATGACTTCGAAGCGCAGCAGGGCGCATATCAATCCGCCGCCGATGATGTGATGCGCCGCGTTGACAGCATCATCAAAAATGATTTGGGTGACATGATCCGCGATCAAATAGACGTGATGGAAGAATTCTATATGAATTGGAGCTATGCGCCGTCCGATGAAACGGAAGGGAAAACTGCATTTCAGATTTCCGTACGGCAAAGTGGTAATGTCGAGCCCATGCAAGGCGGGCAGCCTTTGACATTATCTGATAATGACTTCTTCACAGTGCAGGCAGGACACAGCCGCGGCGAGTATAACATTACCCCCAATTTGAACACACCGCAGGGGCAGGCATTGGCAGGCGTTTTTGATGCCGTTCCGCCTAAGCCATCATTGTCGGATTATCCTGATTTAGTCGCTGATTTCCCGTTCACCGAAGAAGGGTATGATGCGATGCTCGGCGTGAATGGGCAAGTGCCGCGTGTGCAGGAATTTCAAGGACATAAGGTGCTGATCTACAACACTGATGACGCGGATTATGACGGTTTTTGTCCGCCTGATTCCATTGCACTGCCTGCTGCGCTTTATATCTGGCTGAATAAGGACTGTCTCTTATACACATCTGACGCTG
>CAXHFH010000074.1:0-12497 GCA_964015995.1 uncultured Alphaproteobacteria bacterium | reverse complement strand
GAAATGAATTGTCTGCCCCATGATGCAAAAATTCATAATGGCTTGTACACGTTTGTCCCAAGTATATTTGTCTGCCAAAGCGTCATGCGCATTTTTTGCTAAAACTTTTCCTGCGTTTGGGTTTGCATGTAAAAAGTCGAGCGCCTCAGCCCATTTATGCTCATCTGAAGCCGCGGGGAGTAAGGCGGTGTACTCATGCTCAAGGATTTCATGAATGACGGGGAGGTTTGAACATATGATCGGCCTTTCTGCCGCCATATATTCAAAAATTTTCATCGGCGATATCCAGCGTGATGTGTTTCGTCCTGTTTTTATCAGTGCGCGGTGCTGATAGGGTGCAACACAAACATCAAAAGCCTTAAGGTAGCTCGGCACTTCGGCGTGATCGCGATGACCATAAAAATGGATGTTTTTATGCTTGTTCTTGGTTTGTAAATGCTGCACTTGTTTTTGCGTTCCGCCAAGAATATGGAAGTCATAGTCCGGTCTTATCTTGGCTATACGTGAAATCAGTGCCATACCTTTCCCTGGGTGCAGTGATCCTGCGTAGCCAACATTGAAGCGTTTATTTTTTCCCTTAAGCGTTTCAAGTTTTTCGGCATTGCCTTTGATGTGATCTATTAGATCAGCGCCATCATGTGCCACAAAAATTCTTTCAGGTGACACTTCTGGATAAGCGCGGAGCAGCTCCTGTTTCAAAACATCAGAAACGGCGATAATACCTTTTAAATTGTCTTGTTTTAGCAATGCAGAAAATGCAATTTTATATGCTGGATGTGTAGGCATGCCATGAACTTCGAATATGATTGAAGGCACGTTTTTTGCGTGTAAAACAAGGGCGAGCGCGTCGTGCCCGTAGACAATATCAGGCTCATTTTGCTGCACTTTCTCACGCAGTCCAATGAGGCGCCGTGCCCCGGACAAGACGGGAAAACCTGCGCTGGATGACATATTAATCTTAAAGGGATATTCAATATCATAAATTTTAAAGATATCTTCTGATGTCGCATCATAAGCGCGTTTCGCAAACAGAGTAACATCGTAACCAGCCTTACCGAGCGCTTGTGCCATTTTCATGGCATGTACGGATTGCGGTTCTTGCGATGGAAGCTTAACGCCGGAATAATAGAAGATATTCATGATTTTACCCGATAAATAACATGGTTATGCTATCATATTTTTTTATAAGTTACTGCTGAATTTTAAAGTTAATATCTATCCCATGACTTGATTTCTCTACCCAAAAGATTGGATATATAGGTTTTATCAACTGAAAAAACGTCTTCAAGCTGCTCTTTCGTTGCTTCTGAGAGTGCTGGATATTTTTTAGGATATTCTTCGCGTAGATTTTGGATTTTCTCTTTTGGATCAAACCCATCTTTGTGATCTTCCAGTAAGCTGTCAATCTCAAGGCCGAGGAAGTCCTCTAACGATGATAAGTCGCCTCCTGATCTGTCTGTCCATTCCTCATAGATTAAAATCAAGATGTTTTCACGAGGAAAGAAGGAAAGCCAATGATCAAGGTGTGTCTGATATTGGTTTTTAAAAATCCAGCAGCGTCCTGTTGTATCAGGAGAGCGTAAGCCCGCGAGTTCTGCTTCCATTGCGTGTTCAAAGGTTCTGACCGTTTCTCTCTTCTCAGATAAGGCATGATAAAATTGAACGTAAGCACGCTCTACGGGGTTGCGAAGGGTAAAGATAACCTTTGCGTTCGGGCATCCGGCCGCGGCGCGTTCAGGGTCAAATTCTTTTTCACCGTGCAGCACCCTGGTTTTAGGTAGTTGCGGTGTGTTGTTTAGGTTTGCTGCATCTTCGAAAGCTGTTTTACAGGTTTCCAATGTCGGGTGTGTTAAGTCGTTTTGCAGAAAGAATCGGTGTTCTTTGCGATGGGGAATGAAAATTTGTGGATGATGGTCCAGAATGTGCATTAGAGCGTTAATGCCGCTTCGTGTAGCTCCTCCAATTATAAAGTCTGGCCGTTTCAATTTTTATACCCAAGTCATAACAAATAAGCACCGAGTATATTTTTATTTGTTATAATCACGCCACAGGAAAATATTCTTATCCATTATGTTTGTTTGATGAAGGCCTAAAAATAGGGACTTTAAGCCCCTAATTTTACAACTTAATTTTATTTAAATCGGCTAAAACTTATGCGTCACATGGAAGTAATAGCGCGGATCACGATCATCTGTGACATCGCGGTTACGTGTGAGCGGGAAGGCAACGCCAACGCCGGCCTTTGTTTTATCAGTGATATCTGCGCGAATACCTAAACCGGTAGAGGCTACGGATTCACGTTTTCCTGCAGATGTTGTGGCATCTTGGTTCCACACGCGGCCAATATCGTAAAATCCATAAACTTGGTAGTCATTGATATATTTGACTTTCGTGGGTTCGTTCCACTGAAGTTCAAGTTTACCGGAAATACCGTCTTCACCAACAATTTCAGATGAATCGTAACCGCGGCCAATTGTGGTTCCGCCAACACCGAATTCTTCAGAACTGAGAAGTGGGGTTGCGGCCCATTGCCCTTGGGTCATCATAAGAAGGTTTAGTGAATTATAAACACGTTGTAGACGCTGCATTTTCAGCTCTGCTTTTGTGAAGTGCGGGTTACCGCGAGCACGTGTGAGGTTAGCGTCACCGCGTTCACTTGCTCCGAATACATCAATACCTTGCGAGAATTCAAAATCAACGGCGTTTACACCAACACCAAAAAGTGTGTCCATAAATTGAACTGTTGTTCCAAGGCGAACGGCGCGGATGCGGTCTTCACGGTTATTAGGTTCCAGATCGTTCTTACTTGTCACGTTGCGCATATCGAATGATCCGCGTCCTGAGAAGTTCAGTGATCTTGATCGAATGAAGGGGTGCTCTACTGTGGCGCTGAAAAACTTTGAATGACCCTTAACGTCAAATGCATCGAGTGTGCTGCCCGGTTCGGTATTGGTAACGCTGGCTAATAGCCTTAAAACATTTCCAAAGCGTGATAGCGGCTGTTCGTATGAGATCGCGCCGAATAACAATTCATCTGTGCGATCTTTATCACCTGCGATTACGAATTGTGTGCCAATTTTTTCATTATATCCAAGCATGGAGTTTAATGAGCCGTTGTAAGAGGCTTGATATGGCCCAAGAAAGCGACTGCCATGATTGTTAAAGCCAATTTCAGCTTCGTACGCGTCTCGTTCAACAATTATTGTCAGATCTGATGCGCCAGGTGTTGTTGGTGATGGGCTCAAAACGCTGCGGGCGGTTACGCCGGCCAAATCATTAATAAGGAGCAAATAGCGCTCAAGGCTTTTTGCATCCAGAATGTTATCCGCGCGTAAGTTGTCCGCATAGCGGTTGATTAAATCTGCTTCGCTTTCGCTGACATCGCCATCAATGGAAATTTGATCAACAAACCCTTCAACGACTTTTAACTTCACAAGGCCGTTTTCGATTGTTTGTGGTGGTACGACCACTTGAGTCAAAATATAACCGTCATTTCTATATTTTGTCGTCATGTTATTGGCAATGGCATAGATGTCCGCCAAAGAAACGGTTTCACCTAGCTTTGCTCTGTATAATGGGTCAAGGTCTTCGGCTTCGTATGCGCCAACACCATCAATCTGAAGTGTATCAAGAACAAAGGTAATGTTTTCGGCGTTTGCTGGTGCTTTTTGTGCGGCGGTGGATTTCACATTTATCTTTGGAGAAAGAATCGGCAGTGTATCAGTGTCCATGAGCTCTTGCCCTATTCTGGACGGGTCGGCTGCTGCTGTGGCATCTTCGACTTGCGCGTGCGCTACGGATGTTGTGGCCAACAGGCAAAATAATATCGTATGGCTATATTTTTTGATTGCGGACGCGGTAGGAGCCCCATTGAACTTGAACATAATGAATGTACCTAACATTTTAACGATTAAATATTGTGTGTACTTGAGTGGACGCAGAAAGCCGTAAATGAAAATTATTTTAGCTGTTGAGCAGATATTAGCTTTTTTTTGAGTGGAATCAAGCAGTTTTAATCTTTTTATTATGTCCAAGGGCTGATTTTATCCTCAAAAAAGCCAAATGAGGATAGCTATCTTGTGCTTTGTTTTAGTTTAGTTTTTTATAATTTACTAGGGTTTTTGCGCCTTGGGGCCTAGTTGAGGGCGATGTTTTGCATAATTCATTAACGTTTCCTTAACATTTTGTTGTGTTTTTTTTTCAAAGCTGCCATACATTGTGCTGATAAAACATGCAAGATCAGTATGTAAGGCAAAATTTTTAACATTATTTTGCTTATTTACATAACGGAAAAGCCCGTAGAGGTCTTATACGTGATGCGATTTTAATGTGTTTTATTTAGGGATTAACAGGGTAGATAAAGCATTAAAGAGAGGCATTACCTATGTACAGCAATAAGTCAAACGCGTTTACTGATTCTAATAAGAGCAATGAAAAAGGGTTTAGTGTAAAATCAAAAACACTTCTTTTATCGACGACCGCCTTCATGGTTGGTGCGATGTTGGTCCCGACAAATGCTGTTGCGGATAACTCATGGGATTATGACACGGTGCTGGGCGGTACTGTTTCTAAAGATGTTTCTGTTGATACAATTACAGATATTACAGTCGACGGCGGCAACGGTTTTGTTGAAGGTAACGCAGACATTGCAGCAGGACACACGGTTAATGTTGACGGTATAAACGGTGCAAAGACTTTTGCTTATCGCGATAATCGCGCAGACATATCATCTACCCTCTCTGGTAATTTGAATTCAAATATTGAAATCGTGATTATTGACAAAGACGGTATATTCTTTACTGGAGGTCCCGAAATAGATGTGCAGAGCCTCATTGCTACATCTGCGGATATTTCTGTTGATGATATTATGAATTTGCAAGCCAATGGTGGCACGCTTGTCTTTAATAATGTTGGTGACGGTGGTGCGATTGTTATTCGCGGTAATGTTACAGTTGCCGAAGCTGGATTAGCCGCGTTTGTCTCTCCGTTCATCACAAATCACGGCGTGATTAATGCGAAGCTTGGTAATGTTGTTATGGCAGCTGGTGAAACGGTGACGCTTGACCTTTATGGTGATGGCTTGCTTGAGCTTGCTGTTGATGGTGAATTGGCAGATGCGCTAATCAAAAATAATAATAAGATTAATGCGGAAGGCGGTTACGTTCAGGTAAGTGCAAGCGCAGCCAAAGGTACCGTTGATAATGTTGTCAATAATACAGGTCTTATTACAGTGGCATCTGCAACAGTAGGTGGCGGAAAAATTATTCTTTCCGGTGGCGATAAAGGCACAGTTAAAAACAGTGGCGAAGTTGTAACCTCTACAGGTGGCGAAATTGCCATTTCTGGTGAACGTTTTGTTCAGGGCTCTGTGCCTGTGGCTCCGTCTTTTACTGTCAATGAAATTGTTCCTATTCCCGCAGCGAAGCCAAGCATCGTGGGTGCAGGTGGTGACATTACAATCGCAACAAGCGGTAATGTTGAGATTCTTGATGGCGACGTTGAAGCCAAGGGTGGTGATATCATTATTAAGAATGGCGGTATCTTTAAATCACTTAATGTGAACACGCTTAGAACAGAAGGCGAAGGTACAGTCACACTCAGTCAAAATGTGGGTAGTGAAGAGACAGGTTCTATCCAAAATGCGATTGACGCGATCAATAATACAGGCACTGGCCAAAACACAATTCATGTTGGTGCAGGCAAGTATAATGAATCCGTGAATGTTGATCATGCTAACCTGGCATTGAACGGTGCGAACGCAGATATCCATGGTTCAGCCCCAGAGCGCGGTGCAGAATCTATCATTGCTCCTAATTCTCCCGGTTTCCTTGTAACAGCGGATAACGCGACAATTAATGGTTTTGCCATTGTTGGTACAGGCAGTGATGCTGGTGTTGAAGTTGATGGTGCAGATAATGTAACCGTTTCTTACAACACAATGACCGGCTTTGAATATGGCGTCCTTGCGGATGCTGCGAACGGTCTTAGTGTAAATGGTAACTTCGTTGATTCAGCAAGCATACATGGTATGCATATTACAAACAGTGATGACATTGTTGTTGGCGCGAATGATATAGATGGTTCCACTTTAGACGGTATCCGCGTTGAAGGCGGAAAACGCGCGGTCATTACTTATAACACAGTTGATAATTCAGGTGATGACGGTATTGATGTTGATGATAACGATTATGTTATTATTGATACGAACATCATTGATACGACTCAGTTGAATGTTGTGTCCACAGACGGTAATGCGATTGAAGTATCTCGCAGTAACAAAGCACGTATTTCATATAACCAAACGTCTAATACTGGGGCGGATGGTGTTGATATAAAGTCCTCGCACGATGCGAATGTTTATGAAAATACTATAACAGATGCTGGTGATGATGGTATCGACGTTGATCGTGTGGAGCGCATTAATGTCTACAACAACACCATTACAAATACTGGTGGTGAAGGCCTTGAGATTACAAGTGCACAAAAAGGTAACTTCCATCACAACATCATCACAAATGCAGGTGATGATGGTATCGATGTAAAGCTATCTGATGATATCACTATTCAAACCAACACAATTGATGTGACCGGTTCTGATGGTGTTCAACTGGTTGATAGTCAGCGTGCATTGATTGATGATAATGGCATCACCAACACAGGTGAGAATGGTGTGTTTATCGAAAATGCGTTGGATGCAACAATCTCGAACAATGTGATTGTTGCAACTGGTACGAACGGTATTTATGTATCAGGCAGTAACAACGCAGATGTTTTGGATAATATCATTATTAATGCCGGTGAACATGGTATCAAGGTGAACCCATCTGATGATGTTGAAATCATTGGAAACTTTGTCTTGGGTTCATTCTTTGATGGTATCCGTGTGAATGACGGTAAACGCGCCATCATTGATGGTAACGTAGTTGATCTCTCAGGTGATGACGGTATTGATGTTGATAATAACGATGATGTGATTGTTAGAAATAACGTAATTGATGTAACGCAGCTTCATCCGGATGCGACGGACGGTAATGCGATTGAAGTATCGCGCAGCGATCGTGCGGATATTAGCTTTAACACAACGTCTAATACCGGCGCGGATGGCGTTGATGTTAAATCGTCACGCGATGTAAAGGTATATGAGAATATTGTCACTGACGCAGGTGATGATGGTATTGATGTTGATAACACCAAGAATATTGAAGTCTACAACAACACCATTACGAATACTGGTGGCGAAGGTATTGAGATCACAAAGGCCAATGCTGGTAACTTCCATCACAACATCATCACAAATGCAGGTGATGATGGTATTGATGTAAAGCTATCTGATGATATCACTATTCAAGCCAACACAATTGATGTGACCGGTTCTGATGGTATCCAACTGGTTGATAGTCAGCGTGCACTGATCAAGAAAAACCGCATTCGTTACACTGGTGAGAATGGTGTGTTTATCGAAAATGCGTTGGATGCAACAATTTCTTGGAACGACATTCGCGACACTGGCACCAATGGCATATATGTGTCGGGCAGTAACAACGCCGATGTGTTGTTCAATTCTGTCAGAGATGCAGGTGCGCATGGTATTAAAGTGAACCCATCTGATGATGTTGAAATTACAGGCAACTTTGTCTTTAATTCATTCTTTGATGGCATTCGTGTTGATGACGGGAAGCGTGCTGTAATTTCTTACAACATTGTAAAAAGTTCTGGTGATGACGGTATCGATGTGAACCACAATGATGACGTGGTAATCAAAAAGAACGTGGTTTCTGGAACAGGTGATCACCCTGATGCAACTGATGGTAATGCGATTGAGGTTGCAAATAGTGATCGTGCTCAGATTTTCGAAAATCATGCATCATTCACACAAGCGGACGGCGTTGATGTTAAGTCCTCTCGTGATGTGAAGGTTTATAATAACAAAGTACGTTTTGCAGGTGATGATGGTATCGACGTGGATAACACGAAGAACATCGAAATCTATGATAACGACGTTAAAATTACTGGCGGTGAGGGTATTGAGGTTACAAAAGCTGATAATGGCTATATCCACAATAACTCTCTGAAAACAGTAGGTGATGATGGTATTGATGTAAAGCTATCGAACGATATTCGAATTGAAGAAAACCACATTCACGGGGTTGTTTCCGATGGTATCCAACTGGTTGATAGTGAGCGTGCGCTGATCAAAAAGAACCGCATTCATTATACGGGTGAAAACGGTATCTATGTTGATAATGCGCTTGAGGCATCTATCGTGTGGAACAACATTCACCACACCGGAACAAACGGTATTTACGTATCAAATTCTGATATGGTTGATGTTTTATTGAATGAAATCAACAACACAGGTCAGCACGGCATTAAGGTGAACCCGTCAGATTTTGTTGATATTGGCTTTAACCGCATATCTTATGCTGGCTGGGACGGTATCAATGTTGATAGTGGTAAGTTCGCAGATATCTTTGGTAACAAGATTTACCATGTTGGCGATGACGGTATTGATGTAAACGGCAACTTCGGTGTTGATATTCTTTGGAATTCAATCAAGAAGACCGGTCAAGCTTGGTGGTCGACAGACGGTAACGGTATCGAGGTGTCTCATTCATCCTTTGCTGATATCAAGCACAATAAGGTTGAGCATGCCGGCGATGATGGTATCGATGTTGAATACAGCAAGTACGCTGATATCGAAAAGAACAAAGTCAGGTATTCTGGCGATGACGGTATCGATGTTGAGCATTCCTACAAAGTAGACATCAAAGGTAATGATGTTTACCGCTCGAAGGGTGACGGTATTGAAGTATCGTATTCGGACAAAGCTGATATTAAGTATAACAAGGTCGAGAAGTCCGGCGATGACGGCATTGATCTATATCGCAGTGCGTATGCTGATATTGAGCGCAACACGATCAAATGGTCTGGTGATGACGGTATTGTAGCGGAATATGCCTATAAGGTTGATATCAAGAAGAACCATGTTCATGGTGCGAAAGATGATGGTATCGAAGTCCGCCGTAGCAATGGCGCCGATGTGAAGGGCAATGATGTTCATTACACAGGCGACAATGGTATCTATGTTTACAAATCGGACTTTGCGGATGTGATCGGTAACGACATCCACGATGTTGATGGTAATGGTATCTATATTTCCGGCTCTGATTACGTAGATGTTCTGTTTAACAGCATTTATAATGTTGGCGAGCACGGCATTAAGGTGAACCCGTCAGATTTTGTTGATATTGGCTTTAACCGCATATCTTATGCTGGCTGGGACGGTATCAATGTTGATAGTGGTAAGTTCGCAGATATCTTTGGTAACAAGATTTACCATGTTGGCGATGACGGTATTGATGTAAACGGCAACTTCGGTGTTGATATTCTTTGGAATTCAATCAAGAAGACCGGTCAAGCTTGGTGGTCGACAGACGGTAACGGTATCGAGGTGTCTAAGAGTGCGAATGCAGACATTAAATACAATTCTGTTCTGTTCGCGGGAGATGACGGTATTGACGTTGCTGCCAAGGGCACGACGCGGATTATTGGAAACTTTATCTTCGGTTCACGTGATGATGGTATCTACGTAACGGGTAAGGGTGCGTTTATGGGGCCGCAAATAGAGCTTCAGACAGCGTCACAGTCATTGTCGTCACCAATTTATGATGGTCATGGCGAGACGGTTATAATCTCTAACAACGTTGTGAAGCGTTCCGGTGGTGATGGTATTCATACGAAGAATATCGCTGACCTCAGCGTAACAAACAACTACGTTAAGGACAATTATAAGCACGGTATATACATCTCTGGTGCAAGAAACGGCTATGTTGAGTTCCAAGGTAATACACTTGAAGATAATGGCCAGTTTAGCGGATCTGCGCAGGCGCGTTTTGAAAGTGGTGACATCGATATGAGTGATTTGGAGCGACCAAACACATTCATCAACACAACAGGCATTCCTGCGACAGCAATGCAGTTCGATGATATCTCTGTATTCTCAGAGGGGCCGGTTTTGGAGGCATCCTCACTTTCGCAATATCCTTATTACGGTGGTACAGGATTGCGCATCGTTGGTGAGACGCTTGGTTCAACTGTATTTGATGGTTATTTACCAGAAGGTAGCTTCTATGTTCGTTTTGAAGATGGTTCTATACTTGATCCAAACACCAACCTTCCAATCATTATTGATGGTACGGATGCATCCTTTGATGGTGTAATTCCGGGCACATTCCTTGATGAAGTTCTACCGCTTGCAACTTTGCAGTTCATTGAAGATCGTCTATATGACGCTGATGATGAGACAGTTGATGGTCGTGGTCAGATCTTTGTAGGTAACCCGCCTGCTAATCAGTCGTTGGATAATATTCAAGATTTCTTTGATAATTTCAACAACCAGAATGCAGCATCTAATCAGGCGAGAGTAACTATTAACGGTCTTCCATCGACTGGCAATGGTCTCGGTAGCCTGAACGACATTACGCCTGCTGCTGGTGGTGGCGAGGGTTCTGAATTTGCTGATATTAACCCTGCTGCTGGCGGTGAGAGTGGTGAAAGTCAGGAAGTGACCTGTATGGGTGATGCCGTAAATTCTTTGAATAATGGATCTGTTACGTATAACTTTGGTGGTACTTTTGAAGATGGTATTGCTTCCGAGGCTGGTTGTACGTCCAGAAATATCTAATCTCATTTACAAATTATAATTTTTTAAGCCCTGATATTTTTTATCGGGGCTTAATTGTTTATTAGGGTTCGTCTAGTTTAATAGAAAAAACTTGCATAAGGGTATGTAAATACGCTTAGATGTATAAAAATTTTTGTATTACAGGGGGTTGCACTTGGGCTATTTTCTGTCAATATAAATCAAATTGATTAACATCAATAGAGTTAGGCATATAATATGTATCACGATGATAATTGGAACGATGTAACTGGTGATGAGCTTGCGGGGTTCCTAGATAAGATTAATCCAATTGACGGTAAATACCGTACTTCGCCCAGCAGTACGCAAGTTGCATGGCGCACATTACCTTTTTATGAGAGCGTGGCTCTTATTCGTGTTAAAGACCCAAATTGGGTTAATAAAAAAATGACAATTTATTATCTTACGGATCAAGGTAACCTGTTCCGTTTGAATGGTACGTCGCCTCCGATTCATGAGGTGAACAGCAAGGCTCCGATTAAGGTGAATGAAGAAAATGTTTTAGATTATCTTCGCTTTTTCTGCTTTTTTGTGCGCGGAGATGAGGGGCCGTTTTATGTTGCGGAAGATGTGACTGACCCGAATTTACCACAAGACATGGATGCAACAACCAGCTCTGTTGTTGAGGGTACTATTCGTCCGGCCAGTTTTGAGGGCATGAATGAGCAAGGACATTTTCTATGTGATGCCGTTGTGTTCTATTCTAACGCATTGTTTATTGCGAATTTTGCAGTTCAGCAGAGCGGTATGATCGAGATGTTGAATGATGAGCCGATTGCAGGTGACTTAACCTCAAAGGTTGAACAACCGATTGCTTAAGAAAGCCGCTCATAATACATAAGAACTATAATTTCAAGGCCGCGTTTGCGGCCTTTGTTTTTAGAGAAAGTTTTATTGAAGGGCTTCGTTGCCTTCTTCGCCAGTGCGGATGCGGATTGCGTGGCTGATATCATAAACAAAAATCTTACCATCACCGATACGCCCGGTTTCGGCGGCTTCCTGAACAGTTTGGACGACTTTATCAACGTCTTCATCTGCCACGGCCAGTTCTATCTTAACTTTCGGTAAAAAACTGACTGAATAATCAGGTGCGTGGTAATTTTCAGTTTGGCCTTTTTGACGCCCGAAACCTTTAACTTCGGTAACAGTTAATCCTTCGATGCCTTGTTCCATGAGTGCCTTGCGCACATCATCGAGTTTGAAGGGTTTTATAATGGCCATAATCATTTTCATGGTATAAAAACTTTCCTTGTAATATGGTTCATTCCATTGCTGTTTTCCGAGCTGAGGGAATACAGTAGTCGATTAGATTGGAAATTCAAGTCTGAATGTGGTGAGGATCAGTTTTTGGCTAAAAATAAAGATAATTATGATGTGATTATTTTGGGTGGTGGTTTGGCTGGCTTATCGTTGTCATGCTTGCTCGGCGGTATTGAGGGCTTAAGGGTTGCCTGTGTCGATCGTGATGATCCAGAGACTCTTATGAACGCTGATGAGCGCACAACGGCAATCTCTTATGGATCATCACAAATTCTGAGTCGCGCAGGTGTTTGGGAAGATATCGTCGCGCAAGGTTGCCCGATTAAAGATATCCAAATTCTTGATGGGGATAGTCCCGTCTTGCTGAGATTTCTGAGCGAAGAAGTCGAAGATAAAGCGTTTGGTTGGATTGTCGCGAACAGCCATATTCGTAAATGTCTGATGGATAAAATTAACGCATGTAAAATGGTGGACCATATCGCTCCTGCTCGAGCTGTCTCTTATACACATCTGACGCTGCCGACGAATCCAGAGG
>CAXHFH010000073.1:0-12509 GCA_964015995.1 uncultured Alphaproteobacteria bacterium | reverse complement strand
ATACTCAGACGTCTCGTGGGCTCGGAGATGTGTATAAGAGACAGCTTTTAGAGAAGAAATCTGAGAGAGGGATTTATTTTAAAGATCCTGCTGAAATCAAATTTATTAATGATTATTTCTTTCGTGTGCGCTTTGATATTCCTGCATCCGCACAAACTGGGGAATATAAAATACGAAGCTATCTAATTGAAGATGGTAAAGTCACAGAGCAACGCGTTGAGACTTTACTTGTGAAGCAGGTTGGTATGAATGCGTTTATTTATCAAATGGCCAAACAACATAGCCTTGTTTATGCGATTATCTGTATATTGCTCGCGCTATTTTGTGGCTGGTTTGCAAGTGTTGTCAGGGTACGTCCGTAACAGGAGGAGTATGTAAGATGAATGAAGAAGAGAATGTAAAAAAGCGTAAAGGTGTTTTTCTTGTGCTCGTGGATTCTACGCAGGAATCTAATACTGCGGTTGATTATGCGTCTGAATTTGCGAATGCAGAAGATGGGTATGTCGCGCTTTTGAACGTGATAGAACATACACCTGTATCAGGTTGGCAAGACATAGAAGCGCGTGTCAGAAAAGAAACGCGATCTCAGGCAGAGCAGATGATTTGGCATGCTGCAGGGCGTGTGATTGAGAATACACGTAAAATTCCTATCGTCTGTATTGAAGAGGGCGATCGCAGTGATAATATTGTTAAAATGCTTGAAGATAATAAGAATATTGTTGCTCTCGTTTTAGCGTCCGCTGCAGGATCTTCAAATCCCGGCCCGCTTATTACGTATTTCTCCGGTAAGGGGATATCGCGGTTACCGGTTCCCTTGATGATTGTGCCCGGCCATTTGGAAAACACCGATATTGCTTGATTGCGCGCACAGTAGATCGTATAAATTCGTCCATAGAATAAGGGACAAAACGCATGTTTATACAAACTCAGGATACACCAAATCCGGCAACAGTTAAATTTTTACCCGGTCAGGACGTTTTATCATCCAATAAAACAATAGATTTTTCTGGCGAGGATGAAGCTAAAAATTCACCTCTGGCGCAGAGACTATTCAGTATTGTTGGTGTTGTGCGTGTCTTCTTGGCACAAGATTTTGTGTCAGTGACAAAGGCTGATGATACGGATTGGTCAATGCTAAAGCCGATGATACTAGCGGCCTTGATGGAGCATTTATCAACGGGACAGCCAGTTGTTCTCGAAGAGGCTGATAATGCTCAGGTCACGGCAAAATCAGATGTTGAAGATGATGAAATAACGAGGCAAATCAAAGAGTTGTTGGAAGAGCGCGTACGGCCAATGGTCGCCATGGATGGTGGCGATATTGTGTTTGACCGTTTTGAAGATGGCATTGTTTATTTACAAATGCAGGGTGCGTGTTCAGGTTGCCCGAGTTCTACTGTCACGTTAAAATCAGGTATTGAAAATATGCTTAAACATTACGTGCCCGAAGTCACAGAAGTACGACAAGCCGAACATTTTTAAGGAATATCTATGCTGGTTCTGGCTATTGATAGTGCTATGAATGGTTGCTCTGCCTGTGTCTTCGATGTTGATGAAGGCGTTTTAAACGCGCAGCACTTGGATATTGTACGCGGACAAGCTGAGCACTTAATGCCGTTAATCAATGATGTCATGCAAAAATCAGATGTTAACTATAGCGATTTGGATATGATCGCTGTGACGCAGGGACCCGGGGCTTTTACAGGCATGCGTATCGGACTCTCGACGGCGAAATCTATTGGTATGGTGATCAATAAACCTGTTGTTGGCGTGTCATGCTTTGATGCGATTTTAGAGAGTTGCTTTAATGACAATAGGACTATGGGTGCTGTTCCATTTTATGGTGTTATTTTGGAAACAAAACGCAAAGACTATTATTTCAAAATGTTTGAAGGGGAGCTTTCTGCGGGAGTTCATGCAGCGGCTATGGACGCAAGTGATATTATGTCCATAACGCATGGAAAAGAATGTTTGTTTGTTGGGGATGCTGTTGAGCGTTATGCCGATGAAATAGGGCAGGATATTAAAAGCGTTTCTATCAACGCGCCGAAGGCAGATGTCATCGCAAGGCTCGCCATTGATAAATACAAAAATAAAGACAAAAACGCTATTAATTGTGCTCCTGTTTATTTAAGGTTGCCTGAGATCGGTAAGCCTAAAAACCCACCGAGAGTTTTGAAATAGATATTTTACTTCATACCATGATCTTCATTAAGTATTTTTATATGTATTTTCTTGAGGTGTAAGAAAATCTATGTATTTTATTAAGTAAATAACGTTATCATTACTATAAAGTTTAATGGGCAATTCTAGGGAAAGTTTTTGTTATGAGTGATGAAATTAGTCGCGCTGAATTATTATCATTAACGACAGAAGTCGTTTCATCCTATGTTTCGAACAATACAGTCGGTGCAGATGATCTGCCTGCTGTTATTGAGCAAGTGTTTAAGTCACTTTCTACAGTAACGGCGGAAGGTGTCGGTAATGCAGACAGGCCACAGCCTGCGGTACCTATTAAACGTTCAATCACGCCTGATTTCTTAATCTGTTTGGAAGATGGTAAGAAGCTGAAAATGCTTAAGCGCCATCTAAAGACAGCCTATAATATGACACCGGAACAATACCGAGAGCGTTGGGGCTTGCCGGCGGATTATCCAATGGTTGCGCCGAGTTATGCTGAAAAACGTAGTAAGCTTGCGAAAGATATTGGTTTAGGAACGCGTAATTAAAACGCGCTTAGGAATTTAATTCTTCGCCGCGTTTTTTTGCGGCGTTTAAAGCTTCATCGAATATTTCTTGGACGCGCCCATCCATCAATATATTCAAGGCGGCCTCCGTCGTGCCTTTGGGGCTTGTGACATTCTCACGAAGTGTGCTTGCGGGCGTGTTTTCGTCATCTTCAGCAAGCGCGGCACTGCCGATAACGGTTTGGCGCGCTAGGGTCATTGCGAGATCTTTATCGAGGCCGACAGACTGTCCGGATTGCGCCAAAATTTCAATTAAATGAAAAATGTAAGCAGGGCCGCTGCCTGATAAAGCGGTGATGGCGTTCATTAACGGTTCATCCTCGATCCATTCAAGTGTGCCCAAAGCCTTTAGCAATGATGAAACACCTTGTTTTTGTGCTTTGGACACTAAGTTATTCGCGACAGAAACACTTGCGCCCTTACCAATGGCGGCAGGGGTGTTGGGCATTGCCCGCACAATCGGATGCTGCGCGCCGAATATTTGTTCTATTGCGGCAATATTTTTTCCTGCAGCAATGGACAGGATGACAGTGTTGTTTGAAATTTTATCTTTAATTTTTTCAGTGGATTCTTCTAAAATTTGTGGCTTAACGGCCAAGATCAAAAAGTTTGAGTTAATAGGCTGGTCAGCATTTGTTGCGTGGTTTACCCGGTCATCTGCAGCAAGAGGTGCAGGTAAAGGGGTGGGGTCTATAACTAAAACATTCGATAAAATATCTTGATCTAACCATGAGCGCAGCATTGCGCCGCCCATCTTGCCGCAGCCAAGTAATGTCGCGGTATATGATTTCTGTTGGCTCATAGGTATGCTCCCTATGTTCTAAAGAGGGCCATCAAGACTCACCCACGGTTTCCATCATAGCCAGGGACAATGTTTGTATGTTCAGCGCTTCTTCAGATGATAGCATCTGAAAAACGGTCTGATGTTGTTCGCATTGTGCCATGCATATATCAACGATGTCCTGAATATTGGCGTAAACATTTGTTTCGTTATTGCGGTCATGCAAAAGACACGTATAGCGAAAGCAAGGCGCATGCGTATCTTGTGTGAGTTCAAAATGCCCCATCCACATAGAGCGATTGACGTTCATCAATGTTTCCATGGCAAGGTTTAGGTTGTTTTCAGGGATGGTGCAGTCCATCTGACATACGATTTGCATAGCGTTCATGTGTTCTTGCCACGCAAAGAAAAGCCGATAGCCAAACACCGAGCCAGTCACATCAACCAACAGTTCATCACTGTTCATGCGGCTGTAGATCCAGTTATTGTCTCTTAGAACATCTTCAACACTATCAAGTGGATTAAGCTCAGGCGCGTTAGTATGTGCTTCTAATGTTTGGCTCATGCTTTGTTTTTCTTTTCTAGTTTTTCAATGCGTTTTTTTAATTCATCTTGCTCAGACCTTAATGCTTCCACCATGGATTCGAGCACTTCATAGTCTTCTCTAGGGACAAGATCCATGTCCTGCGCCAGTGTATCGACCTTTGATCGTACAATCGCTTTTGCTTCGCGTCCTGCATCGGAAAGTACACCAACAGCACCGCCCGCAACACGCGCCACATCGTCAATTATCTTTTCCCGAGAGGACATAATTGTACCTTCTGTCTTTGTAAGTATGGTGGGACTCTTAACACGATGAATGATCGACAAGCAAGATGATTCGAGAATCAAAAACAAGATAAATGTGCATCAAATATTATGTCTAAAGATTAATCATCTTAGGGCTTTTTTTTTGTCCGTTATCAGAGTAATCAATAGGGATGGAAAGTATTTTGCATCATATTGACCCTGTCGCGTTTTCACTTGGGCCACTTGTCGTTCGTTGGTATGCTTTGGCTTATTTGGCGGGGTTTTTACTGGGGTGGAAGTATTGTCTTATCCTCGTTAATCGTGATGAGAATACGCGCCCAAATGCAACCGATATTGATGATTTTCTGACATGGGCGGTTGTTGGTGTCATATTGGGGGGGCGCCTTGGCTCTGTTCTGTTTTATAACTTTGATTATTATGCGTCTAATCCCGGTGAGATATACAAAATATGGCATGGGGGGATGTCTTTTCACGGCGGCATGCTTGGTGTTCTTGTGGCGATGTTTTTGTTTGCAAGAAAACGCGAGATTAGTATTTTCCGTTTGTCCGATGTCGTATGCGCTGCCGCACCGATAGGGTTATTCTTTGGGCGTATTGCAAACTTTATCAATGCAGAGCTGTATGGCCGCGCAACGGATGTGCCGTGGGGGATTATATTTCCCGGGGGTGGTGATATCTCAAGGCACCCGAGCCAGCTCTATGAGGCGTTCTTAGAAGGGCTTATTTTGTTCATTATTTTGTACTTTCTATCAAAATCGCCCAAGGTCAAGCCTGGGCTGATTTCCGGCGTGTTTTTAATGCTTTATGGAGTGTTCCGTGCCTTGGTTGAATTTGTACGCGAACCGGATGCGCATATCGGTCTAATCGGTGACTTTATTTCAATGGGACAAATCCTGTGCTTGCCCATGATCATTGGTGGTTTGGTTTTGATTTATTGTTCAATGAGAGGGAAGTTGACGCTCGATGCCTCCCAAGACAAATAAGCTCGGTGAGATTATTGCCAAGCACATCAAGCAAAATGGCCCGATGCCTTTGGGGCAATTTATTGAATATGCGATGACGCACCCTGAATATGGGTATTATACGAACAATGACCCTTTAGGGAGCGCAGGAGATTTCACAACCGCACCCGAAATATCCCAGATATTCGGTGAATTAATAGGCGCATGGATTGTTGATATATGGATGCAGCTAGGGCATCCCGCATTTAATCTGATTGAATGTGGACCGGGGCGCGGGACATTGATGGCGGATATTATGCGCATCGGTTCAAGTGTAAAAGGGTTCACAGAATGTACGAACATTCATTTGATTGAAACGCAAAGTGTTTTGAGGGATAAGCAAGAAGAATCGCTGTCCAGTTATAATGTAAAATGGCATGAAGATTTGTTAGGAATACAATCTGATCAGCCATGCATTATAATCGGCAATGAATTTTTAGATGCTTTGCCGATTGAGCAACTGGTTCGTGATGGCAATGGTTGGAATCAAAGGGGTGTTGCTCTAGATGATGAAACACAAGCGTTTATATTCTCCAACATAAATGCAGATAAAGACTTAACGGCTCTATTGCCATCCAAAACAGAATCTAATCAAGTATATGAAGTGTCACCAGCGCGTTTACGGTTCATGGAAGAGTGTGCTGAAATGGTTTCGTTAAATGGCGGCGCGGCCTTATTCATTGATTACGGGCATAGCCAATCACATTATGGTGATACGTTGCAGGCTGTTAAAGGTCATCGCTTTTCAGATGTTCTGAATGATATAGGGGATAGTGACATAACATCTCATGTTGATTTTGATGCTTTGTGCCGTTGTATTGGTGCGTTTGATGTTGCCACAATGCCCATGACGCCACAGGGGCGTTTTTTACAAATGCTTGGTGTCAATGAACGTGCGGAAGCGTTAACGGTTCATAATGCGGATCAAAAAGATGATATTATGCAGGGGGTTAATAGATTAACCGCAAAAGCGCAAATGGGTGATTTATTCAAAGTTATGTGTTTTTATAATGGTTCAATAAGACCATGTGGATTTGAGTGATGAAACAAGAAATTAAATACTACACCGAAGACAGCTTTTTAAATCGCGATAACGAAGATGCTTTTTATAGTTTTTTTACGCGTTTAGGTGGCATGAGTACGGGGATATATAAAGGCCTGAATTGTGGCGTAGGATCGAATGACCTTTTTGAACATGTCCTGCACAATAGAGTCGCTGTTGCGCGTGAGGCTAAAATTGATGCGAACAACTTACTTTCTGTTTATCAAGAGCATGGTTCTCATGTTGTTGAGGTCAAGTCGGTCTGGACAGATAGGCCGCGCGGTGATGCTATGGTCACAGATAAAGCGGGAATAGGGCTTGGTATATTAACGGCGGACTGCACACCTGTGTTGTTTTTTGGAAGAAAAGAAGATGGCGCACCTGTCATTGGCGCCGCACATGCAGGATGGAAGGGTGCATTGGGCGGTGTGCTCGGTAATACCGTTAAGGCTATGCAGGGCTTAGGCGCGCAAAAGCCAACAATAAGAGCTTGTATTGGTCCGTGTATTGGCAAATCTTCTTATGAAGTGTCATCTGAGTTTATTGCCCCATTTTTTGTAGAAAACCATGAAAGCGAACGGTTTTTTCACAGCGCGTCGCAAGAGGGACACGCGATGTTTGACTTAGGCGGTTATTGTGCGTGGCGTCTTGCGCGTGAGAATGTTGCACAAATCGCAATTCTTGATAAAGATACATACAGTAACGAAGATGAGTTTTTTAGTTATCGCCGATCTGTTCACAAGACTGAAGAGGATTATGGACGACAAATTTCGGTTATTAGTATTCGTAATATATAAATTAATTAAACCCTCTTGATTTATATGCTCTGTTTTCTATAGTGCGTGTATCAAAGGGTAGTTAAAAACATGCAAGGGTATGGTCTCATGAAATTGATTTCGGGCAACTCCAACCGTGCTCTGGCTGAGCAAGTTTCGTCTTATTTGGATATCCCACTGACCCAATGCAATATCAAACGATTCTCCGATAAAGAAATTTTTGTTGAAATCATGGAAAATGTGCGCGGAAAAGACACGTTTTTCATTCAATCCACATCTTATCCTGCCAATGACCACCTTATGGAGCTTTTGATTGCTATTGATGCATTAAAGCGCGGTTCAGCAAGGCGTATTACGGCGGTTTTGCCTTACTTTGGCTATGCACGCCAAGACCGTAAAACGGGTGGTCGTACACCAATTTCCGCTAAGCTCGTTGCGAACCTTATTACTGCGGCAGGTGCAGATAGGGTTCTAACGTTGGAGCTTCATGCAGGGCAGATCCAAGGCTTCTTTGATATCCCGACAGATAACCTAAGTTCTACTCCTGTGTTTGTTCCCTATGTGAATGAACAATTTAATGGTGAACAAATCTGTATTGTGTCACCTGATGTTGGTGGCGTGGTACGTGCGCGCCATCTGGCCAAGCGTATTGGAGCAGATCTTGCCATCATCGATAAACGCCGTGAAAAAGCCGGTGTTTCTGAGGTTATGAATGTAATCGGCGATGTGAAGAATAAGGTTTGTATTCTTGTTGATGATATTGTTGATTCTGGTGGAACGTTGTGTAACGCAGCCATAGCATTAGAAGCAAAAGGTGCAAAAGAGGTTCATGCTTATGTGGTTCATGGCGTTCTATCCGGAGCCGCCGTTGAGAGAGTCACAAACTCTCCGCTGAAAAAATTGGTTATTACCGATAGTATCGCGGCCACGGATGAGATGAAAAATGCCCCCAATATAGAGCAAATTAGCATCGCATCTTTACTTGGTGAGGCTGCGCGCAGAATTAGTGAAGAACGCTCTATTTCTGCACTTTTCAAGTAATATCCTCTAAATCCCGTTATTTAGCGTGCAAAAGACAGAATTTTCTTGAAAAAACTATCAATATTTGATTTATCTCTGTCGTGCATTTAATGGATGCGCATTTAACTGATCAGCACCCCTGGAGGCTGGTCATAACTTTTAAGGAAAATATGATATGTCTAAAAACTTTGCTCTAAAGGCAGACAAAAGAGAACGTACCGGCAAGGGGGTAGCTCGTTCACTACGTCGTGAAGGCCGCACACCTGCGGTTATTTATGGTGATAAAAAAGAACCTGTTACAATCTCATTGTCAGAAAATGAAATTAACGTTGAATATAACAAAGGCCTGATTTTCACAACATTGTGTGATCTTGATGTGGCTGGCGATAAGCATCTTGTGCTTGCTCGTGATGTTCAGTTGCATCCTGTTACGGATGTTGTTGAGCATGTTGATTTTCTTCGTGTGACAAAGAAAACAAAATTGGCTGTTGATGTGCCGGTTCAGTTTATTAATGAAGAGAAATGCCCAAGCTTGGATCAAAAGGGTACGCTTAACATCGTGCGTCACACAGTTGAATTGATGTGTAGTGCGATCAACATTCCTGATTTCATTGAGGCAAACCTAGAAGGTAAAGAGCATGGTGATCCTGTGAAAATCAGTGACGCAACTCTTCCTGAGGGCGCAACACCGGTTATTGATGATCGTGACTTTACACTTGCAACACTTGTACCGCCGAAGACGGCAGAACAAGAAGCCGCTGAAGAAGCTGCGTTGGCTGAAGAAGGCGATGGTATCATCAGTGATGATGACGTTGAAGCCGCTGACGGTGGTGAAGGTGCAGAAGAAGCCAAAGAAGAAAAAGCGGAAGATTAATTCCGTGCTTCGGTGGTTTTGCACACTATCAAAATTATTCAAGAAAGAGCCTTTTAGCGAAGGCTCTTCTTCGTATTCGGATAAGGAAGAGGATATGTGGCTTTTTGTTGGTTTGGGTAACCCAGGTGATAAATACACCAATAATCGTCATAATGCAGGGTTTATGGTTCTTGATGCTATTCAAGATAATTATCCCGCATTTAGTCCTTTTCGTTCCAAATTTCAGGGACAGCTTTCAGAAGGGCGTCTTGAAAATACAAAAATATTGTTGTTAAAGCCAACGACCTACATGAATAATTCGGGACAATCCGTTGTTCAGGCAGCTAAATTTTATAAGATCGATCCCGATAAAATCGTTGTTTTTCATGACGAAATTGACATTGCCCCCGAAACGGTGCGTGTGAAGCAGGGCGGCGGTAATGCCGGTCATAATGGTCTTAAATCAGTTCAGGCACATCTTGGAACACCTGATTTCTGGCGTGTGCGTATCGGAATAGGGCGTGGACACCCGCAGGGGCAAGTCAGTAATTTTGTGTTGGATGATTTTTCGAAAGCTGAACAAGAATGGTTATATCCTCTTGTTGATATGCTTGGGGATAAGTCCGGCATAATAATTTCTGATACACCAAAGGCTTATGGTGAAGAAATAAAAAATCACTTGAGTAAATAAAGCGTTTTATTTTTGCTCATCTTTTCGATACAAAATACGAAACATTATATGCATAGAAAGTTTTAAAATGGGATTTAATTGTGGAATTGTCGGGTTACCGAATGTCGGGAAATCAACGTTATTTAATGCGCTTACTGCGACGGCTGCAGCGCAAGCGGAGAACTTTCCGTTTTGTACGATTGAACCGAATGTGGGGCGTGTTTCTGTACCCGATGATCGATTGAATAAAATCGCGAGCATTGTGGGATCTGCGAATATTCTACCAGCGCAGCTTGAATTTGTAGATATTGCCGGTTTGGTTAAAGGCGCATCAGAAGGGGAAGGGCTTGGTAATCAGTTCCTATCCAACATACGTCAGACAGACGCCATCATCCACGTTGTGCGTTGTTTTGAAGATGGTGATATCCACCATGTGGATGGATCAGTTGACCCGATACGTGATATTGAGACGATTGAAACGGAATTGATGCTCTCTGATCTGGAAAGCGTTACTAAACAAATCGAAAACCTTCAGAAAAAGGCGCGCTCAGGTGATAAGGAAATTATCGCGCAAAGTGAGTTTCTTACACGTATCAAAGATGTTTTGGATGAAGGGAAACCCGTACGCGGCATTGATGTCACGGATGAAGATGAGTTGCGTTGGCTTAAGGTTGCGCAAATGATTACTTCAAAACCTATTTTGTATGTGTGTAATGTTTCAGAAGACGATGCGGCAGAGGGAAATGAACTCACGGAAAAGGTTCATGATCTCGCAGCGGAGCAGGGCGCGCAAGCCGTTGTGATTTGTGCCTCTATTGAATCTGAGATAGCACAGCTTGATACACATGAAGAAAAATTAGAATTCTTGGAAACCATGGGTTTAGAAGAGCCAGGTTTGAACCGTATTATTCGCGTGGGATATAAGTTACTGAAATTACAAACATATTTCACGGCGGGTCCAAAAGAAACACGCGCATGGACGACGTCGGTTGGCATCAAGGCGCCACAAGCGGCAGGTGTTATTCACACTGATTTTGAAAAAGGGTTTATTAAAGCCGAAACCATCGCATATTCAGATTTTGTTGAGTGTAACGGAGAAGTTGGCGCAAAAGATAAAGGGAAAATGCGTCAAGAGGGCAAGGAATATGTCGTTCAGGATGGTGATGTAATCTTATTTAGGTTTAATGTCTGATCTACAACATTAATTGGCCGGAGCGATTTCAGTGCTCATGCGTCTCTCAAGTTCATCTTCAACCGTGCAATCACCTTGTGGGTTACCGGTCGCGTCCTCAACATTTGTCTTAATACAATCGCAGTTCGTTTCATCTGCGTTAGCCGCATCCGGGAATGTCTCACCGCGCAGAACGCCCTCAACAGTGCATGGACCACCAGTTGTATTGGTAGGGTCAGTATTCGCCGGGTCATTTTCATTGCCCGGGGTGGCATTTGGATCACAGGTGCCAACATCTTCCTTAAACGCTTGATATCTCTCTAAATACTCATCACGATCACGTTCGTAGCGTGTCGGCTCTCTGGAACCAACGATTCCTCTAGGGGTGCCAAAGTATAAAGAAGGCGTACCATAGGAATGTCTTATATGATCTTCAGATGTCGAATATAGACGCGCTTTTTCTGTAACGGCACTGTCGGGCATTTCTCCGAAACGCTCTGAGAATGCTCGTGCACGGTGCGCAAGGACCGTTGTACGCTCATCATATTCCAAATTCCATGACCCTTCCGGGCCGTATTCTTCTAGCTTTCTTCTGAACCATTCCGTTTCCGGAACGCCAAAGCCCTTTTCTGCCAAATGCACATCGTCAATGTGGGGCATAAACTGGCCTTCATGAATCATTTCATGAATTTTAGTTTCATCGAATGGTTCATTTGGATTGATAAGACACCATGCATCTTGCGCACGAATGCTCATAATCTCAATGGCAATTTTACCAACTTCCATTTCAGACATGACGCGTTGTCGGCTCATGTCGATATCAAGGCGTTCGGCTGCTCGCATCAATATTTCATAATTTTCTTCGCTGTAACTTGGTTTATCGAACAGAACATCTGTTGTAACTGTTTTGTTTTGATAAAGATCTCTGTAGGCGTAACTGTTAAAGAAGCGATCGCCTGAGTCATTATTCGTCCATTGTGTGTCCCATGTGACATCAACTTCGGGCTTTGCGACTGGGCTGTTGCTCGGCAATTCGGCATTCACCATAAACTTCATAACGTTCAACAAAGACACTGCGCTTCCAAGCGCTCTTTGTTCACCAGTAGGCGCAGGAACATCATTACCATCAACTGATAAGCTGCCGTTTTGCAATGCCCATAACTGCACCAACATGCCTTCTAACGTTGATTCTGGTGCGTTTGCATCGCGCATGCGCTTATGCACAACGGCATTTAGGAAATCAACAGCGCGTTGATCGAATACACGCGGGTCAAATTCTATATCAATATCTTGTTCAGATTGCTGTAAAGATTCTAATTCTTCTCTGATGGCACGGCTCGTGCGTGAATCAATTTTTACAACACTGCCTTGTGTCTCGGGCGCAGAATCATTTGTCCCTAAATATTTTTCAGCAAGCGCAACAGTGGCTACACCTTGGTTGGTTTTACCGTTTAGTGTTGAAGGCGGTATGAAATACTGGATGTGGGTTTCAGTTTCCGCGCGAATGTCAGCCGGTAGCTCTTGGTATAGGGCACGAAGTTCTGACAATGCGGGCGTGCTTTCAAGAAGCGCGTCATTGAAGACATATCGCTCCATAAGCGAAGAAAAGGCTGCATCGTTGGTATCCCCATTCGCATG
>CAXHFH010000072.1:0-12620 GCA_964015995.1 uncultured Alphaproteobacteria bacterium | reverse complement strand
TACTCAGACGTCTCGTGGGCTCGGAGATGTGTATAAGAGACAGATTCTATTCCTCTGTACGTCTTGATATTCGCCGTATCGGTGCGATCAAAAACAAGGATGAGATTGTTGGCAACCAAACTCGAGTGAAAGTGGTGAAAAACAAGATGGCACCGCCATTCCGTCAGATTGAATTTGATATTATGTACGGGGAGGGAATTTCCAAAAACGGAGAATTGATTGACCTTGGTGTCGCCGCCGGATTGGTGGAAAAGGCCGGATCATGGTTTTCATACGATGGACAGCGTGTTGGACAGGGGCGTGAGAATGTCAAAAACTTCTTGAAGGAAAACCCTGAAATTGCAGAAAAGCTTGAAAATCAAATTCGCGCCAATGCGGGACTTATCGCCGATGACATGCTTGGTGGGCCGGAAAATGCGCAAGAGGCCGCAGATGCAGCGGCAGAGAATAAAGCCAATGATGATTAGGTTTTCTGATTTTCGATAAAATACAAAATAGGCCCAATTATCGGGCCTTTTTTTATTTTATCGGGCCGAGTTTTATGACGCGGTTTTTAACGATTTTTAGCCATTTAAAGCCGTTTATGGCTATTTAGTGACGTTCTTTGAGTAAACGTTGTTTTTGTTTGCCCCAGTCACGCTTTTTTTGCGTCTCGCGTTTGTCATAGGATTTTTTACCCTTGGCTAAGGCAATCTCAACTTTGGCACGGCCACGCGCATCAAAATAAATCTTTGTGGCGACAATACTCATACCTTCTCTGGCCACTGATCCCATAAGCTTATCTACTTCGCGTTTATGCAGCAGCAATTTGCGCGGTCTTTTTGGCTCATGCTGTGCTTTGGGGCCTGCTTGTTGGTATTCGGCAATGTTCGCATTGAACAACCAGATCTCACCATCCTTTGGGCCAACATAAGATTCTTTAATACTGCACTGACTTAGGCGCAGAGATTTAACCTCTGTGCCGACAAGCATGATGCCGGCCTCGAACGTGTCGTGAAGCTCGTAATC
This sequence comes from uncultured Alphaproteobacteria bacterium, assembly GCA_964015995.1. Lineage (GTDB taxonomy): Bacteria > Pseudomonadota > Alphaproteobacteria > Micavibrionales > Micavibrionaceae > UBA1672. The sequence goes on along the minus strand of CAXHFH010000072.1, from coordinate 11,612 downwards.
AAAATTAGCTTTACGATTATCGGCCACGGTTTGATCGGTTGAAATCATCCCGGATTTTGTTTTTTTCTTTTTGGACATATCAATCAGCCTCGCGCGTATTTATGCGCTTATGCTGCCGCCTTTAAGTTGGCGAATGTCAGAGCGTCTTCAACTTTACTGCGCGCAACACCAGATGCCGGTAAAAGCGGTAAGCGCACTTCATCCGTACAAAGTCCTAAAACCATCGCGGCGTATTTAACGGGCGCGGGGTTACTTTCGCAGAATAAATCATTCGCCAGTGAAACCAGTTTATCGCGGATTGTTGCAAATGTTTCCAAATCACCATTGCGCCACGCATTTTGCATATCGGCACTTTCCTTTGGTGCGACATTGGACAGAACCGAAATACAGCCGACCCCACCTTGCGCCAAAAATGCGGCGGCCGTGATGTCATCACCTGAAAGCTGACAGAAATCATCACCAATAACTTGGCGCGTCAGAAGGGGGCGTGCCAAATCACCGGCGGCGTCTTTTACGCCGACAATGTTTTTTAACTTTGCCAGACGTGCCATGGTTTCAACGTCCATGTCCACAACACAGCGCCCCGGAATATTATATAAAATAATCGGAATATCAGTGGCCTCATGAATGGCGTGATAATGTGCATACATGCCTTCTTGGGTTGGCTTATTATAGTATGGTGTCACAATTAACGCGGCATCCGCGCCTGCATCTTTCGCATGAGATGTCAGCTCGATTGCTTCTTTTGTGGAATTCGATCCCGTTCCTGCAATAATTGGAATTCTTCCCTTGACCACGTCCACGCAACGCTTAACAATACCCATATGCTCATCATGGGATAGCGTCGGGCATTCACCCGTAGTACCACAGGGAACCAGTGCATGCGTGCCACTTTCGATTTGCCATTCAATCAGGTTATCAAACGCCGGCCAGTCAATCTCGCCGTTTTTGAATGGTGTAATCAGGGCAGTAATAGAGCCGTGAAACATTGTCTCTCTCTTTTGTTACAGGTCATAAAAATGGCGTTCAATTTATCGCGTGGTAAAGGTTTTTGCAATAACCCCTTCATCTTTATTGCGTTTATCGCGTTTTTATTTCTGCCTGTGTCCGCCTTTGCCAAAGACAGCCCCATCAACAGGATGCAAACGCCAGAGGCCAAAAAGCAAACGTTGCAGGCCCTTAAGTTGATAGATAATGGGCAGTGGGATGAGGCCAGAACAATCATAGCGGAAAGCAGAGACCCGCTTGCGGCGAAAATATTCCGTTGGCTTGTTTTGGCAAAAACAAAACAAAAAGATTTTACAAATCAATCATTTATAAGCCTTTCACAGTTCGTGCGGTACAATCCTGAGTGGCCCAATATTCATTCGATGAAAGTACGCGCAGAGGGCGTTATGCCCGAAACACTTTCGAATGATGAAGTCATCGCATGGTATAACGATTTTCCGCCGCAAACGACATACGGTATTGATCGGTACATGGATGCGCTGATTATCAATGGTGAAACTGAAAAAGCCAAAGATTTCATTGCAGGCTGGTGGTCAAATTCACGAATCACGCGCGATCAACAACGAAAAATATTGAAAGTGTATGGCGATTTTCTGACTGTCGGGGCACATAAAAGGCGTTTTGATGCACTGTTATTGCGTGGTGATTACGATAATGGTTTTGCCATGGCAGAATTATTGGGTAACGGTTATCCCGCACTGGCAAAAGCGCGTAGAGCGCTGGCTCAGAATAAAGGCAGTGGGCTTGGTAAATTGATTGATAATGTGCCTGAGCATTTATCGAATGATCCTGGTTTATTGTATGAACGTTTGAAATGGCGCAGAAAGCGCAACCTTGATGATGGCGCTGTTGAAATTCTGTATTTAACGCCTGACCCTGACTTGGTTCAAAATCCAAAGGATTGGTGGACGGAGCGTCATATTATTATCCGCCGCCTGCTTCAAAATGGTGAATACCAAAAAGCTTATGAATTGGCTTCTAACCATATTCAAGATAGTGGCGGCGCATACGCGCAGGCACAGTGGCTTGCGGGGTGGATGGCTTTGCGTTTTATTCATAAACCGACAGAGGCGTATGAACGGTTTTCCGCGCTATATGCGAAGGTGAATATGCCCATTAGTAAGGCGCGTGCATCATATTGGGCGGGGCGCGCCGCGCAGGATATGGGGCAGGAATCACTGGCGCATGATTGGTATCGTAAGGCCGCGCAGTTCCAGACGACTTTCTACGGCCAACTTGCGGGGGCGGCATTATCTATGAAAGATAAATTGCCCAATACGCGCTTGCCCTATATTTCAAAAAGCCAGCGCAGAGCCTACGAAAAGTCAGAGCTTGTTCAGGCATCTGAATTATTCAGGCTTCATGGTAAACAAGATATGGCGGAAGATTTCCTCAATGCTTTTTTACGGCTGGATGAAACACCGAAGTCCTATCGTTTCGCTGCAGAGAAGGTCGCCAATCAAGGCAACCACAATATGGCGGTTAAAATTGCGAAGAAGGCGACACGCAAGGGATTGTTTCTCACGAAACAGTCATATCCCACAATCACGAAGCAGCTTGTTGATATCAATTTCGCGGAATGGGCGTTGGTGCATGCGATTATCCGTCAGGAAAGCATGTTTGATTATAAGGCTAAAAGTCATGCAGGCGCGCGCGGCCTGATGCAGTTGATGCCCGCAACAGCGCGCAGCATGTCTAAAAAAGTGAATATGCCATATAAGGCCAGTTGGCTCACTGATAAGCCGAAATATAACATGACCTTAGGTGCATTTTACATTGCGCGGTTGGTGGAGCGTTATGACGGCAGCTATCCGCTTGCTATTGCCGCTTATAATGCGGGGCCGGGGCGCGTTGATGCGTGGGTTCGTGATTTTGGCGACCCCAGGACGGGCGCAGTTGACCTTCTCGACTGGATTGAATTGATCCCGATATACGAAACCAGAAACTATGTTCAGCGTGTCATGGAAGGCGTGTACGTTTACCGTTTGAGGCTGAAAAACATACAGATGAAACCGAATACAGAACTTCATGTTGCTATTCATGCCAAACAATAGCACTCTTATGGTTGTGTATACGCACATCATTTTAAGTTTTTTCTAACTTTATCTATGTTATACTAAGTCTTGGGTTTGCCTATGTTTTTTAGGCATCAGAGTGTGCGGAGAATTTTTCATGAAATTGCTGATCGCGGATGATCATACTTTATTTAGAGATGCGTTGGTTCAATATATAGAACGTTCGGATCCGAATTCGACCGTTGCGTTGGCCAAAGATCTGCACGAAGCGATGAATATTTTGCAATCAGATCCGCATCAAGATCTTGTCATTTTAGACCTGCGCATGCCGGGTATGAACGGTATGAAAGGGTTTGAGGCAATTCGCACGAAATTCCCCGAAAATCGCGTTGCTTTGATGTCCGGCGTTGCCGAAAGCGAAGATGTTCAAAACGCATTGGAATTAGGCGCGGTTGGTTACTTCCCCAAAACATTGTCAGGAAAGGCGTTGTTAAGCGCAATTCAGCAAGTTGTCTCAGGGGATAAATTTATTCCTGAAGGTGAGGGCGCTACTTTCATGCCGTCTTATTATACCGATCCCCCAGTAAGCCCAAAAAAGAAGAACGGCGATGCGCGTGAGCAAAGTGTAGAGTTCACGCCGCGTGAAGGCGAAGTTTTGTCTTATCTGGTGAATGGTGCATCCAATAAGGAAATTGCGAGAGCATTAGATTTACAAGTCGTGACCGTTAAACTTCATGTTCGCGGTGTTTGCAGAAAGCTTAACGCGAAAAACAGAACACAAGCCGCACTTATGGCACGGGAAATGGGTGTTACGCCGGTACAACAAGTCAATTAACGTGTATTTGCGAAGGAAATAGGCAAATTTGTGTTTGAAAAACACCTTAAAAGCAAAATTATTCATTTTCTGCCCGGGCTTATTATCCTGATCCTCTCTGCTGTTTCTTTTTACGCAATATCGCATTTAATCGATGGGCATGTTCATGTCGATTCCCTTCATCATCATGGCGATGCATCCGGGGATATCTCACATACATCAAGTTCAGTGAAGCAACAGCATGTATGGGTATATGGCTCGGTGTTGCTGCTGGGGCTGTTTGGTTTTACCCAAATTATTTTCAGTGCCTATAAACTCAGAGAGTTAAAAGCTTTTGATGAGGAAAGGCAGGAAACCCTTGGTTTATTGAAAAATCGTTTAGATGCTCTGGATGCGACGCGTGATGGTATTTTCATTATGAATGCCAATGATGAAATTACCTATATGAACAAATCATTCTGTAATATTGCAGTGTTGGGTGATGCGAATAGGGGCGTATATATCGGAAAAACATGGGCGGATATATTCTCACGCTCTGATTGTGACATTATCGAAGAAGACATCCTGCCTGAGTTGTTTGAAGACGGCTTTTGGATTGGTGAATTTCAGATGATCCGTAATGACGGCACGATATTGCATACCGAAATGTCTATCACACGTTTGCCCGATGGCGGTTTGATCGGAACTGTTCAGGACGCGTCATACCGTAAACAGGCGGAAGAGCAGAAAAAAAACCTTGAGGATCAATTTTACCAAGCACAAAAAATGGAAGCGATCGGCAGGTTGGCCGGTGGTATTGCCCATGATTTTAACAATATTTTGGCCGCTATGAATGGGTATGCGGAATTCCTTGTTGATGATCTGGAAGAAACCAGTGAACAAAAGAAATTTGCGGAAAATATTCTACAGGCAGGTATGCAGGCGCGTGAGCTTGTTGATCAGATGCTGGCCTTCTCACGGCGGAGCGACAGCACGAAAAACCTTTTGGATATAGCCAAATCGGTTGAAGAAGTTTTATCAATGGTGAATGCCACGATGCCCAAAACCATTGAACTGATACGAGATATTGACGTTGAGCATGCATTTATTAGCGGAAATCAAACACAAATTTCGCAGTTAATTATGAACTTATGTGTCAATGCTCAGGATGCGATGGAAGATACGCACGGTACGTTGTCTATCGCGCTAAAGTCTGTCGATGCGTTATCCGTTGATATTGATGATGTTATAAAACAAGATTTACCGGATCCGAAAGACCCGCCATATATGCATGTGGACGATCTGGACGTAGGGCGCTCACGTTTGGTTTTGGGGCATTTGTCAGAAAATGAACATTACATAAAATTATGTGTTTGCGACACAGGGACGGGTATAAGCCGTGTCATCATGGAGCGTATATTCGAACCGTTTTACACGACAAAATCTGTAGATAAAGGCACGGGGCTTGGTCTTGCGACGGTTCATGGTGTTTTGACAAGCCATCAAGGGTTTATGTTGATTGATAGTACTCTTGGGAAGGGTACAAAATTCGAATTATATTTTCCATTAAAAGAAGATATCGCCGTTGAACAAACAGCCAAACCGCCTAAGACACAGGCCAAGTCATCAACACAATCAGGGATCAGTGTCCTTCTAATCGAAGATCAGAAAAATGTGCGTGATATGATTATAAAAATGTTGGATCGTATGGGGCATAATACTTCTGCCGCGGTTTCAGGTTTGGAAGGGTTAGATATGATCCGTGAAAATCCTGATGGTTTTGATGTGGTGATTACAGATCACAACATGCCTAAAATGACGGGTTTGGAAATGATCAATCAAATCTACACGGATTTACCCGATTTACCGTTTATTTTGCTGTCAGGTTATAGTGAGAAAAAGATGCAAGACATGATAGATGGGCATCCTGCGATTAAGGCTATGCTGCGAAAGCCTGTCTCTAAAGATGTGCTCGCAGAAAGAATAGAATCTGTCTTAAACGTGAAAATTGCCGCAGAGGTATAATCTGTTAGCGATTTTGTCCTTCTCTCCACCAGAGCAACAACAAAACAGACAGCAGAATTAACAATGTCATCCATTCAGGGAGCAGGGCAATATCACGCACGCCTGTGACGGTGAAATCATCATTTTGTTTCATCGCCAGCCAGTTAGAACCGCCATAACGGCGGGTGTTCTTGGACAGGCTGATTTGGGGTTTCGGTGTGTCATCCAGCCAAATTGCGGTGCCGCCTGATGCGTCAATCAATGGCTTCAGGTTTTCATCTGTTGTGATCACACCGCTGAGCTCGGGTGGGTTTAAATCACCAATAATTGCGAATTTTCGTGTTCCATTCGTATCTTCGAATGCGTAAATACCGAGATTTTTCGCCTTATGCTTGTGGGTCAAAAGGCCGGAAGCATCTGCTTTCAGGTCTATCGTTAGGTTTTCGCCATCGGGCGTTGTCATTGCGATGGTTTCTTGTGTTTTGCCATAGCTTTGCTTTTGAATTGTGATCGTATCTTGATTAACGCGCACGGTCATTGCGCGTTCGTCCAACTCAGGCTCTTTCATAAGCCAATGCACGATACGGCGTAACAATTCCGCATGCGGGCCGCCGCCCTGATATCCGCGAGACCAGAGCCATATATGATCACTGGAAATTTGCGCCACGCGGCCTTCGCCAACACGGTCGAGTATGAGCAGGGGGCTATTCTCTGCGCCGTTCATGAGTGTATCGCCGCGCATAGGCTTAATATTAATATAGCGAAGCCAAGAGCCCCAGTTTTCCTTGTCCCCGAAATTTATTTCTTTATTGTCCCAAATCAGGTTTTTGGTGACGGGGTGTTGGTGTCCCAATTCTGTAATGGTCGGCGTATATTTATGTTCTGTGACTTTGCCTGTCGGGCTGCCCGGAAGAATATCGCCAAGCGGCGTATCATATACGGAACGACGACTGGCAAAGGCAGGGCCGCTCGCCTCCAGGAAGGCGCCACCTTCACGCACATATTTCACGATGTTTTGGAAATAACGATCAGGCAGAATGTTATTGACGCGGTAACGATCAAAAATGATCAAGTCAAAATCATACAGTTTAATTTCGAACAACTCCCGAAACGGAAATGCGATAAGCGAAAGCTCGCGTTTGGGCGTGTAATCGAATTTTTGTGGCTCTCGCAGGATAGTGAAGTGGATCAAGTCCACACCCGGATCAGACGTTAGAAGATCACGCCATGTGCGCTCTCCTGAATGGGGGATACCCGACACAAGCAGTACCTTCAGCCTGTCACGGACGCCATTGACCAGTATCGCGGTTTTATTATTCGCGAGTGTAATTTCATCACTAACGCCTTCAACCTCGAGCGAGAATACATTTTGCCCGGGATGGAGAATCGGCAAGGTGAGTGTTTCTTCACGGTTGACCACAACATTATAATGTTGTTGCGTACCATCATGCAGGGTTAGCGTAACCTTCGCGCGGCCTTGGCCGATATTCTTGGTATCCTCAACGCGATATTTGACCGTGATATCTTTGCCAACCAAACCATAGGCAGAGGCATGCGTTACGTGAATTTGACGATCTTTTTCATTTTTTTTACCACTTAGCAATGCATGCACAGGGCCATAGGATTTCAGCTGCGTTTCATTCTTTGGCACATCATGGATTTGCCCATCGGTTAGGAAAATAACACCGGCGCGTCTTTTTTGCGGCACATCGGTGAGCGTTTGATCAAGCGCGCTGAACAGGTCGGTGCGGTTGGTCAGTGTCGCGTTCTTCGGAGCATTGATGACACGTACATCAAATGCGTTTAATCCTTCTAGCTTTTGCTGCACATAGGCTAAGGCATTTTTTGTGCGCTCGGATCGTTTTTCGAAATTCTGGCTTGTGCTCTGATCGACGACAATAACGGCAACATCTTTGACGTAATTACGATCTTCCTTTAGGAGTGACGGGTTTAATAGGGCAAGGATGAACAAGCCAAACATCACACAGCGCATCACAAGGCCGCGTTTGTATCGAATGAATGACAGCACGAGCAGGATTAAGCCAAGCGCCGCAATCATCCACACCCATTGCCAGTCCAATGACGGGGTGAAATGCAGTGTCGTTGAAAGGCGTGTTTGTGCGTCCATTACCGATCCAGCCTTTGTAAGATGTGAGGGATATGAACTTGATCGGCTTTATAATTCCCCGTAAGGGCATACATAACCAGATTAATACCAAACCGCATGGCCATTTCGCGCTGCCGTGAATCCGGTGAATTGCTAAAACGGTTGAAGTTTTTCTGGCCGTAAGAATCCGCCCATGATCCAACCCAATCATTACTGCCAATGATGACAGAGCTTACATTGTCGCGTCCGCTTGCGCTGTATCGCTCTACCCATAATGTGCCTGCGGAATAGCGTCCCGGATATTCCTTCAAAAGGTAAAAGGCGCGCCCTAAAACATGGTCATCCGGCACGGGTATAATCGGCGGAATGTTGAGGGATGCCGTGATGCGGCGCAGTGTTTTTGCATTTTCCGTGTTGACCATACTGGCCGTGGAGCGGTTCTGATCACGTGTATCGAATATAATTGTGCCACCATGATCCAGATAATATTGAATATTCTGCATGGCCTTATCAGAGTACGCCTTTTGCTGGTCGCTGATCGCCCAGTAAATAAGGGGGAAGAACGAAAGCGTGTCATGCTCGGGGTCAAGCCCGACAACACCATCAGGCTCTACGGATGTTCTTTGGTTCAGTGTCGCAGAGAGGGATTCAAGGCCGCGCCGTGTTAAACTGTCGAGTGTTTGATCGCCCGTTTTGACGTAAGCCAGATAAAAGCCGCCGGAATATTTAATGTCGGCATTTTCATCGGCATGCGCGCTTGTCGGGCTGAGGCATAATAATGCCATCACAACCAATGACGCCTTGGCGGTTTTTCGGAATAACAATAATGAGCCACTGCCAGCCATAACAATCATGATGAGCCAGTCCAAACAAAACAGACCAAGCGCAGTATAGAGAAGATAGGGCATAATGCTGAGTTCGTAATCCTGTTCATAATGGCTTTCTAGCACACCGTTGGGGAGTGATTGCGCCGTCAGCATAGCAGGTAAATGCGTGCCGATGTTAAACGCATATTGTGTCTGTCCGTTGCCGTACAAACCCGGTGGGTTCATTGATGTTGGGATAAAGGATTCAACCTTATCGGCAGAGATCGGCGGCACTGCGGCGGGCGGGCTAATCAGGCCGCCAAAACCATCCATAATCAGTAAAGGATCAAGCGTGGTAAAATCACGATTTATGGATGTGCTATTGCTGCCTGATAGTTGAATGATACGTTTGAGAACGGACACATATAAACCTGATAATGCGAAGTCAGACCAATCTGTGTTGGCGGTTGTGTGTACCAAAACAATCAAGCCTTTGTCTTCCTGCTTGGCGGTAATCATTGGCGTGCCATCACTGAGTGCGGCCCAAACTTTATTCTCTAAATCCTGTTCAGGATCGGCCAGAACTTGTTGTTTGATGCTGATATCATCAGGAATGGGCAGGCCGTAAAAGGGGCTGTTTTCTTCAAAAGGGGCAATTTTTTGTGGCTCATCCCATGATAGGGAACCAGACAAAGACCGCCCGCCTGAGCGCAGGGCAACAGGCAGAAGAAACTGTTCATTAACAGAATTGGCAAGGTTAGGGCCGGAAAAACGTAAGAGGAGGCCGCCTTCTTTGATCCATTCCTCAAGTTTGTTTAAGGATTCTGTCGGCATCGCGCCAACATCAGGCAGGATAATGACGGAAACGTCCTCTTCAATCAGCGTGATCGGATCGGCGATTGTGATGTTTGAAAAAGGCTCTAGGGCGCGTTTAATGTAATAGCTGGCCTCAATTAGCGGGGCTGTGCTTTCAGAATCGGTGGCATCGGCAATACCGACTTTGCGTTTTTTAAATTGATCATCCAGCAAGAATAACGCGCCTGCACCGCGGCGTCCTGAAATTTCAAATCGCGTAATTTTACCAACCAGATCATCCAGAATATCAAATGACAGTGTTTTGGGGAGATCATCGGATGTAATGCTATCGGCAACGACATCCAGAATATCGTTCTTTTGTGCCAATGCCCGAACGGACACGGGGACATTGATTGGTGCGTTCCGAACCCCATCAACATCAATGCGTACGTCACTGGCGGTTTCGGCTTCTTTTTTGCTTAAGGCTTTTTTGGTTGGGCGAAGCAACAAAGGGAGTTTTTCGACTGCAGGTGTCATGAAGCTTAAGCTGCCTTGATTGCGTACCTCTTTCAACGCATCTCTTATGTTGCCTTCATCCAATCCATGGGACAGCCAAAGGGTGTGAATCGATTTGTTCTCTTTGTTTTCTTCGAGTGTTTGGATTAATGCATCATATTGTGCCGGCCAAGGATTAGGCTTCATACCGCGCAGAATAGATAGCGCATCACCTTCACTTAAGGGGCCATGCTGCTCAATTTTTGTTTCCCCAAGGGCGGAGGTTGTCGGCACGATGTAAATTTCCCGTCCCTCGCGCGCAGCTTGCTTGATGGTTTCCTCTGCAGTGTCTTGTTGTGTGTTCCATGTTTGCGCACTGGCCCAACTATTATCCATGACAACACGTACAGGGCCATAACCGGAAATAGAATCCGCCGGGTTAATAACAGGGTTGGCGAGGGCAAAGATGATCAGTGCCGATATGATTAACCGCAGGAGCAATATCCACCACGGTGATGTGCTCGGTGTTTGCTCTTCGGAAACCAACCCTTTTAAAAAACGGGTTGCGGGAAAAAATATGGTTTTGGGTGCGGGCGGTGTGACGCGTAATATATACCAGATCACAGGCAGCGCGAGCAAAGCCGACAAGATGATCGGTTGCATAAACACAATTTGGGTAAGGAAAGCCATCATGGGTTATGATCTCCTGCATCCAAAAGAGCCCAAACATCTTTTAGAGTGTTTTCCAAAGGGGTGTCAGAGCGGTGAAGTATGTAATGCCATTGATAACTCTCACACAGATCCTTCACGGCCTCTACGTGCGCGACTATTCTTTGTTGGTAGGCACTGCGCACCGAAGAAACATGATTGATAATCTCTTGGCTTTGATCTGTTCCTTTAAAACGAATACGTCCGTTGAAGGAAAGGTCAATTTCAGTTGGATCTAATGTTTGTATGACAAGTGCATTGTTTGTTTGTTTGCTCAGGGATTTAAACGATTCTTCTATGTCTTCTATGGGGGAGAGAAAATCGCCCACAGCAACAAAGAACGCATCGCGCGGTAATGTTTGCGCTTCGGCATTAGGTAAGGTTTCGTTGATATCAATGCGGTTGTGAAGATGCTGCGCGATTTTACTGATGGTCTCTTCACTGCGGCCTGTGCGTGATTCCCCTAATATGCCGATCTGTTCTTTGGCTTTTTTGAGCAAAAGAGTAAGGGACAGGCAGAGGATCTGCGCGGATTCTAGTTTTGAATGTGTCGCCGTTTCGGATGTGAAGTTCATAGACTCACCACCTGCGCACCATAAGAAAACTTTGCGGGTGATTTGCCATTCTTTTTGTTTGATAAAGACCTGATCACCTTTTGCAGATTGTCGCCAGTCAATGTCCTGCGGCCTGTCCGATGGGTCATATTCACGGAATTGCCAGAATTTCTCACCACTGCCGGATTTGCGGCGGGCATGTTCACCATAAATGATATTATCGGCAAGCTTTTCCGATTTTATCATCAAAGCAGGCAGGGACATGACCGACTGTTCGGCCTGTTCACGTAGCTTTTCTATGTATGACTAGATGCCCATTATTATCAG
>CAXHFH010000071.1:0-12661 GCA_964015995.1 uncultured Alphaproteobacteria bacterium | reverse complement strand
ATCCAAAAGATTGATACGCGAATATCACCTGCAAATGATGCTGATTGGGTGACAGAATATCTGGATGCTAAGTTAAGCATCAAATTTGTTGATGGCGTTAAAGATGCAGTTCATCACATCAACACTTACGGTTCTCATCATACAGACAGTATTCTCAGTGAAGACCAAAACGCCGTTGATTACTTCCTTAAAAATGTTGATAGCGGTATTGTCATTCACAACGCATCAACACAATTCGCCGATGGCGGAGAGTTTGGTATGGGCGCAGAAATCGGTATTGCGACAGGTAAAATGCACGCGCGTGGCCCGGTTGGTTTAGAGCAGCTATGCACCTATAAATATCTTGTGCACGGTAACGGTCAGACACGGCCTAAATGATTCTTCTTTGAGATTTAAATCGTATGACTTTCTTTTCCGAACCTACGCTTCTTAATCCACAAAGATGGAAGAACATGCGTATCGGTATTCTTGGTGGATCTTTCAACCCGCCGCACGCAGGTCACGTTCATATTTCAAATATGGCCTTAAAATCGTTAAGGCTTGATGCCGTATGGTGGCTTATTACTCCTCTTAACCCGCTAAAATCGCCTGATGATTTGTTGCCAATGGAAAAAAGAATTCAGCTATCGCGCGATATAAATGTTAATCCGAAAATTCTGGTTACAGGGATCGAAGGGGAATTTAATACCACCTATAGCTATGCCTCGATCAAGATACTAAAAAAACACTTCCCCAATACAAAGTTTGCATGGATCACAGGCATGGATAACGCACATAATTTTCATCTATGGAATTACTGGAAAAGATTTCTGAATGAAATGTGCATGATCCATGTTACGCGCCATCCACCTGTAAACCTCATGAAACAGTGCCCTTTGCGCATGTTATCGACACAAAAACATATAATCGTCGACCATGGAGGACGTTTACCACTCGAATCAAATACGTCATATTGGTTACTTCAAAAGAAAATGATCAATATTTCATCAACAGAAATTAGAAATAAAAACACAGCTATATCAACAGCTTAAATATTAATGTTGCGATGCATACTATGATTTACCTTCCTAGTTTTAGCAAAAAACCGTATAATCTTAGGTATGAGGCTATTGAAAAATACTTCTTGGAGAAAGATAAAGGTGAGCGTTTGGGCATAAAAACCTCATTAAATGCTTTTGTAAATTTGTTAAAGATTGTAGAAATACGATTATGAATAAGCTGAACCTTTTGGTTCGGTTTTTTTGTGTGCGATAAAGAAGGAGAAAATATCATTATCACATATAACGAAGACCTAGCTTTAAGCCCGTCTGAAATGAAGGATATCATTGTCACTTCGTTGGATTCGGATAAAGCGGAAAACATTACATCTATTCCCCTTTCTGAAGGAACAGGCTTGGCAGATTATATGATCATTGCATCAGGAACATCATCTCGCCATGTTAGTGCGCTTGCCAGAAAAGTGAAGGAGCGTCTGCATAAAGAGGACATAAAAAATATAACTATAGAAGGCTTAGGCCAATGCGACTGGGTTGTTCTGGACGCAGGAGATGTTATTGTGCACCTCTTCCGTCCTGAGGTTCGCGATTTTTATAACATCGAGAAGATGTGGTGTGATCAGCCTACCTTAGATGTTGTTAACAACGACCAAATCCAAGCTTAGGCTTTTTCTCATTTTCACACGTTAAACAAGGATGCCCTTGTGTTTAATAAAATTGATGTCATTTGCATATCTCATATTAAGAATGATGCCTTTGCCGACCTTATTAATTTGTATAGTAAACGCATCCAATGGCCTTTAAACATCATCGAATTACAATCAAAACATAATGATCCGCGTAAATGCCAAAATGATGAAGCGGAAAAAATCATAAAGCACATCCATAGTCAGGCCGTGGTTATTGCTCTGGATGAAAAGGGAAAAAGTTTTCCATCAATCAATTTCTCAAAAAAGCTTGAACAGTTTTCACATGATGGCTTCACACACATTCAATTTATCATCGGCGGCGCAGATGGATTAACGAGAGACGTTAGGCAAAAGGCAAACCTGCTTTTGAGTTTTGGTGTGCAAACATGGCCGCATGCCCTTGCGCGTGTTATGCTTTTAGAGCAAATATATAGGAGTCAGCAGATTCTTGCCGGCCATCCCTATCACAGGGAATAAGTATTGTTCTTTTAGAAAATAAATAACCATGAAAACGTTCTATTCTTATATCATCATTATATTTCTGTGCCTCAGCTTGCCTCATTATGCTTCGGCCAAAAGTGAAAATGAAGATTTAAGGACGATCAAAAGTAAACTTTCCGAGGAAACCAAACAGAAAGACAAGCTTCAAAAGAAAATTAATAAAATAACATCAGAGCTGGATGACATAAAAAAGAGCCTCGTCGAGGCGGCGCGTGCTGTCCGTGACAAAGAAGACACACTCAAAAATATTGAAGAACGTATTGGCAATCTCGAGGAAAAGAAAACAACAATTGATAAAACGCTGCAATCGGAACGTGTTTCAATCGTAAAACTCATCCTGATATTAGAACGCATCCGAAAAACCCCACCGCAAGCCTTAATCGCAAGACCAGACACGCCTTACAAAACGGCACAAAGTGCGCTTTTGATGGAAAATATTATTCCATCTGTTAAACGTCACGCCGAATCTTTGAAAAATAATCTTGAAACCTTGCAACGTGTTTCGAATGAATTAAAGATTGAAAAATCTTCATTAGAAGAAGAAACCAAATTTTTAAGAGAAAAGAATAAAAATCTTCAATCGCTGGTTGATAAAAAAGAACGTGTATATTCCAAAATTGATAGGGATATCGAGGCGCGCGAACTGACCATACAGAATATTTCAGCGAAGGCGAGTAACCTAGAACAACTGGTCCGACAGTTAAAAGCCGAAGAGCAGAAAGAATTCCAACGCCAAAAAACGGCAAACATACTAAGAAAAAAGCCTGTTTTTGATCTTAAAGAAACTGGTCAGGCGCAACTTCCGATATCCGGGATTATCAGAACCGGGTATCAGCAAAAAGATGATCTTGGCGCAAAAAGCAATGGCATAACCATTGAGGGGCGATCTGCCGGCCTTGTTATTGCCCCAATGGGAGGAAAGGTTCAATTCACAGGTACATTCAAACGATATGGGAATATTGTTATCATAGAACACGCTGGCGGTTTTCATAGTTTAATAGCAGGTTTGGAAAAAATCACTAGCTCTGTAGGTGATCATGTTAATTCAGGTGAACCAATTGGTTTGTTGCCAGATTCTTCTTTAATTCCGCGACCAAAGCTTTATTATGAGCTCAGACAAAATGGAAACCCTGTTAATCCATCAGTTAAGTTTTCTGGCTTAGGATGAGATCAGCTTTATACTAACACTTAAGGACAGTAACAAATGATTAAACAACGCACATTTTCAGTGTTAATGGTAACAATCGCGATCTTCGCATTTACCTTAAATGTTCAGGCTGACGAAGAACGTACTGCCGGAAAGAAGCCGGAAAACGGTATCAGTGAAACCTACCGTCAACTTAGTTTGTTCGGTGATGTGTTTGAACGCGTTCGTTCTGAATATGTAGAAGAAAAAGATGACAAGACTTTGATCGAGTATGCATTGAACGGCATGCTGTCCAGTCTTGATCCACATTCAAGCTATCTAAGCGAAGAAAAGTTCAAAGATATGCGCGTAGAAACAAGCGGTGAATTTGGTGGTTTAGGCATTGAAGTCACAATGGAAAACGGCTTGGTAAAAGTTGTGTCCCCTATTGATGACACCCCCGCATTTCGTGCGGGCCTTCAATCTGGTGATTATATCGTAAAAATTGATGACGATGCCGTTATGGGCATGTCCCTTAGTGAAGCCGTAGATAAAATGCGTGGTAAAGTTGGTTCAACGATTGATCTTTCGATCGCACGTAAAGGTGAAGAGTCGCAGATAGATGTGACTTTGGTGCGTGACATAATTCAAATAAAATCAGTACGTTTTCGTACCGAAGGTAATATTGGCTATATCCGCGTAACAACATTCAGTCAAAAAACAGGCCCTGGCGTGCGTCAGGCCGTATCTGAAATTACAAAAGAAGTTGGTGAAAATCTTACAGGTTTTGTGCTAGACCTCAGAAATAACCCAGGTGGATTATTATCTCAAGCCATCGAAGTATCTGATGTTTTCCTTGATAAAGGTGAAATCGTGTCACAACGTGGCCGCTATGAAGAAGACACAGAACGTAACAATGCCACACCGGGCGATGCTGCGAATGGTTTGCCGATTGTTGTTTTGGTCAATGGCGGATCTGCATCGGCTTCCGAAATTGTTGCCGGCGCACTTCAAGATCATCGCCGCGGTATTATCATGGGCACACAGTCTTTTGGTAAAGGCTCTGTTCAGACAGTTATGCCTTTGCCCGGTAATGGTGCTATGCGTTTGACAACGGCAAGATATTATACGCCATCTGGCCGTTCTATTCAGGCAAAAGGTATTACACCTGACATCGTTGTTGAACAATCAACAATTAAATCACTTGAATCAAGACACCTTCGCGAATCTGATCTAAAAGGTGCGCTTGATAAAAAGAAGATTGATAAAACCAAAAAGAAGCCTGCAAACGATAATAAAAAAGAAGAAGAGGAAGAAGAACGCACAGACTATCAGTTAGACCGTGCTCTTGATCTTCTTACCGGCTTATCTTTATTTAACAACACTGACGCTGCGACAGGAAAGTAGATGGGTATTTCTATACCGGATTCCATAAAGAACCGTATAGACCTCGGCAATGTTGATTTTGCAGAGATAAAGAAAACCATCACGGGTCATTGCCAAAACCTTACAAGCCGCCTTATGCAGGCGGATAGGAAGACTTTGTTGCAAGCGCTCGGCGTTGTTGTTGGTATCTACTGTTTTATTTTTCTGTGTGTTTACTTATTTTCAGGCTCGACCATCAAAAAGCTTGAGGATCGCATGGCTCAAGAGAGTGTAGAGCTTACCCAAGGCGAGGTATTGGAACATTCAAAAATGAATGCTCAATATTACGCAGACGCCAATTTGGTTGAAGGCCTATCAAAACTTGAAGATATCGGAAGGCTTCCGGTTATTCGCCCCCATGATCAGTTCACGAGTTTTCGTGCTTATCAAATCCCTTTCGAATTTCAGGGGTATGACCAAAGAACATTCATATCCTTTATGTTGAAAAACTTCGGGTTATCAAAAACTAACTCTGAGATGGCGCTTGAAATCCTTCCGCCCGAGGTCTCGTTCTTATTATCCCCTTATGCACAGCAACCGATGGAATGGGTAAAGCGAGCGCGTACAAAGGGCCATGAAGTATGGCTTGATATACCTGTCCAGAGCAACACATACCCAGACTCTGGGCTGAACACAATTTTCCATCACCAAAATTTAAGTGAAAAATCCGAACTTCTTCACGGCTCGCTAACAAGTGCTCTTGGTTATGTTGGGGTTGCGATGTATCTGGATGACAGCATTCAACCTGTTGAAGATCATTACAAAAAAATATCTGATGAGCTTTATGGACGTGGGTTAGGTGTCTTTGAAAAGAACCCGCAAGCCCCACAAGTTATCGAATCCATTGCCGTTGCCCGAGGCGCGCCTTTTATCAAAGCGGATCTCGAAGTGTTTCAAATGAAAGGGCAAAACTCTTTTGTCGCATTGGAGGCCATTGCCCGTAAGAAAAAGCACGCCGTCGCGACGATCCCCCCCTATCCGACTGTCATGAAATATTTAGCCATGTGGATTGAGAAAGCCGGCCGCGCCGATTATGCCGTTGCTCCGGTTTCTGCAATTTATGATTTGCCGATTGAGCGTAACTCAGCCAAACAAGCCGACGCTCCATCAGGATTACACCCAACGGATCACGCCGCTCAGCCTATGGATGATCACGGACATTAATTTTAAAACAGGAAAAAACTATATGGATAACGCGATCAATCGTGAAGGCTTACTCTATCGCCCTTGCGTCGGAATTACACTTTTCAATGATGATGGTAAGGTTTTCGTGGGAGAGCGCATAGACACGCCCGGCGCTTGGCAGATGCCACAAGGCGGCGTTGACCCGGGGGAAACCGTTGAGCAAACGGCTCTGCGCGAGCTTAAAGAGGAAGTCGGCACAGATCAGGCTGAAATCATAACAATCAGTGAGCGTAAAGTTCAGTATGAGCTTCCCGATGCCATGATCAGGCGTTTATGGAATGGTAAATATCGCGGGCAGGAACAAACATGGGTCGCAGCGCGTTTTACAGGCGTGGACTCAAACATTGATATCAACGCCTTTGATCCACCTGAGTTCTCAGACTGGCAATGGATAAACCTGAAAGACACGATTGATTTAATCGTACCCTTCAAACGCGACATTTACGTTGAGGTCATCGAAATGTTTGAGAGTATTAATCATTAACGATTAGGCGGTGACCACGCAGGGTCAGAGCCATCTTTTGGTGTTTTCAACCAACGCTCATTATACCCTGTGATATCAATCGTATAGATACGCGCAATGCGGCGATCTCCCGAAGGGGTTTCCTTAAAATACGTCAACACGCGCCCATTGGGTGACCAACTTGGCCCCTCCACGTGATAGGCTGTCGTGATTAGACGCTCGCCTTTACCATCAGGGCGGATAACACCAATGTAGAATTTCCCCTGATACATGCGCGTGAAGGCAATCAAATCACCACGCGGTGACCATACGGGGTTACCATATCGGCCTTTACCGTATGTCAGGCGGCTCATGCCTGATCCATCAACATTCATGATATAAAGCTGCTGTGAACCGCTACGATCTGATTCAAACACAATCCGTCGACCATCGGCGGAGTAAGACGGCGCCGTTTCAATGGCTGTACCGCTTGTCATACGTACGGTTTTACGTGATTGCAAATCCATCACATAAATATCAGTGTTCCCGTTTTTCGCCATGGAAAACACAACCTTTTTACCATCAGGAGAAAAACGCGGCGCGAATGTCATACCGGAGAAATTCCCGAGCAGCTTATGCGCACCCGTATTAATGTCATAAAGGTAAACGCGTGGAATACCGCCCTGATATGACATATAGGTAATCTGCTGACGTGTTGGTGAGAAGCGCGGCGTTAGCACAAGATAACTGCCATCAGTTAAATATTGATGATTGGCACCATCCTGATCCATAATCGCGAGACGTTTAACACGTTTATGCGCAAGGCCACTTTCGGCGATATACACAATACGGGTATCGAAATAGCCATCTTCCCCCGTCAGGCGTTTATAAACTTCATCGGAAATAATATGTGCAATGCGACGCCAATTATCAGGTGTGGTCGTATAAGCCATACCAATAAGTTGTTTTTCAGACAGAACATCCCACAAACGAAATTCAACACGTGTATTGCCTTGATCATCGGTGAGAACATTCCCCGAAACCATTGTCTCCGTGCCTGTTGTTCGCCATTCAGGGAAACGCACGCCTTCTTGAAAAATAGAGCCTGGCGTTTGTACAAAGGCAGCTTGATTCACAGGCTTAAACAAACCCGAACGGGCTAAATTATCACTGATGATTTTCGGAATATCCGTTGCAAGCTCACGATGTTTTATTTCGGTTGGATGAAATGGAGAAACAGCAATTGGACGCGGCTTGAATACACCTTCGTTAATAACGGCTTCAAACTCCTCAGCTTGCGCAGTCGATACACTTAAAAAGAAAATCATAAATAGGAAATAAAAAACGCCACGATATTTCATTGTCATCTCACTTTGTGGTTTTCAGTTTTATGAGCCTATAACATTTGGCTTGGGTCGAATACAAAAATAAAGCTTTTCCATGTCTCATATTTTTCTTCGGGCAGATTCAATGTTGAGCATTGCGGATTTAAAAGCGCCCAACGTGCAGCATCAGCAGCAGATTTGTAATGTGGATCAGCTGCGTAGCGTAATTTATCAAGTATGATGGCATCACGCACGGTACGATTACGATTTACAAGAACACGAAGTTTCACGACTAAGTCTTCTGCCATACGACCGCCGGCATTTACATTCCAACAGGGTTGAACACCGCGCACCAAGGCAACCAAATCGCTGCTTGTCATTTGTTTGGCAACATTGCCTTGTTGTGATGTGTTACCCTGCCCCACATCATTTTTCCTCGCATCCGTTTCTTCGGGCTCATCGGGCGTTAAGCTCTTCAAAAGGCTTGTAATATCTTTTTCAGGCTTTTCTTCTTCCTTAGGTTTTTCTTCCACAACTTTTGGTTTAGGTGGTGGTTTTGGTTTGCTCTTTGGCTTTGGTGGCGTCTTGATTTCTGTAGGATCAGGTGGCTCTATCTTTGGGGTTTCTTCAGGAATAATTTCTTCAGGTTCAGGAATATCCGGCTCTTCCGGTACGGCCAAATCAGGCACGGTTTCGCTTTTGTTATAAACAGGTTTGCGCTCTGGTGGCGGCGCGATGTCATCTTCTTCGTTTTTTTGCGGTTCATCAGGATTTGTGGTTTCAATGATTTCTGATGGGTCAAACAATTCTACGGGGATAACCATATCTTCCGTTACGATGTCTTTGCTCAGATAAGGGATACCAACAGTCGCAAGAACAAACACGGCTACATGCAAGAATGCAGAAATAGCCGCCGGTTTTGTAATATTCGGCGCATAGAGGGCTGTTCTGTAATCTTTTTTAACTGCTGCGTTCATGATATTGCATTAGTTTTTAGGTTTGGTGACAAGGGCAACTTTGTTGAATCCTGCGGCATTAAGCTGCCCCAGAACATCCATGACACTTCCATATTCAATGGCTTGATCGGCACGGACATAAATTCGGCGATCCATATCACCTTCTAATGTTGCCTTTAAAATTGTAACAAGCGCACCTTTCTTAACTTCGGTATCGGCAAGGAACACTTTGCCTTCAACATCCAATGTAACTTCGATTGGTTTGTTATCTTCTGTTTTGATGATCTTAGCTTTGCTGTTCGGTAAATCCACAGGTACGCCTGATGTCATTAATGGTGCGGTAATCATAAACACCACCAACAAAACCAACATGACATCATTCATGGGAATGACGTTCATCTCTGCCATCGGACGAAATTTGCCACCGGTTCTTCGACCGCGTGCACGTCCTCTGCTTGCTCCTGACATTCCGCCCATAATGTTCTCTATCCTGCTGTCGCTGTTTTTTTGCTGCTCATACTCACGTCATGAGAATCAAGATGGCGCGATAAAATCGCAGAAAATTCATCCGTGAAAGCCTCTAGCCTGTCTGCATATTGGTTTAAATTATTAGAAAGAACATTATACGCGATGGATGCAGGAATAGCCGCGACCAATCCAATGGCGGTGGCAAACAAAGCTTCGGCGATACCCGGTGCGACCACGGCCAGTGATGTGTTATTTGTGCTGGCAATGGCGGTAAAACTGTTCATTATCCCCCAGACCGTTCCAAACAAACCAATAAAAGGCGCGCTAGACGCGACACTCGCTAAAAAGGTCGTGCCCTTTTCCAAATGGTTCATCTCACGGCCGATCGCAACACTCATTGAGCGCTCTACGCGCTGTTTTAAACTTGCCTGTAAACTTTGATTGGACGGCACACCACCGACAATACCCGCCTTCCATTCATCCATCCCCGCGGAGAATGTGCGAAGCATCGGGTCCTCCTTACTCTTTTTCACACGTGCATAAATTTTATCCAACGGCTCACCTGACCAGAACGAGTCTTCAAAGCGGTCGGCGCGTCTATTGAGTTTTCTAAGAATGCCACGTTTTTGAAAGATTATGACCCAACTCCAGAAAGATGCGAACACCAAAATAATCATGACTGATTTCACAACCAAATCGGCCTGCATGAACAGTCCCATCGCACTCATATCATGCGCTGCTAAGGTTCCTAAATTTTCTGCTACGACATCGACGGACATATTTTATTCCTGTTGCTATTTGTTAGACGAATATAGACGCAATATCCTTTGAAATTAATTCGAAGGATTTCACTTTACGGTTTCTTGAAAGTTCTGAAAAGCTTGTTTTATGTTTTCTGGCAGACGCACGGGCTTATAACTTTGCGTACCCACACAAACCAAAACAACACTTAAGTCTGCAATGACATCAGCATCACGTTTAACTGTTTGTTTCATAACGAAGCTTGTATTTTTAAGCTCTGTGACACTGCTCTCAACAATTAAATGATCATCAAGTCCTGCGGTTTTCAGATAATCAATTTCAATTTTGCGTACGACGAACATCACGCCAACATCATTGTGAACATCACTGTTCTGAAAGCCCACATGGCGTAGAAATTCGGTGCGTGCACGCTCTGCAAAATTTAAATATTTGGAATGATAGACAATACCGCCCGCATCAGTGTCCTCATAATAAACGCGAATATCAATCGTATGCTTCACAATTTAATCCTCAAGTAAGTCCATTTGGTTTTTTGTTTTACTGGCCGGTGGGGTGATGCCCAGATATTGAAAGCCTTTGGCCGAAATCATACGCCCGCGTGGAGTGCGTTGCACGAGACCTTGTTGCATCAAATACGGCTCGATCACATCTTCAATCATATCGCGTTGCTCAGACAAAGCCGCAGCGAGTGTTTCAACACCCACAGGGCCACCGCCATAACTTTCGGCAATACAACATAGATATTTCCTATCCATTGTGTCCAACCCCGCGCCATCAACATCGAGCCTTGAAAGCGCCTGATTAACAAGCTTTTTATCTGTTTCTTTTTGGCCTGATGCGTCAAAGAAATCACGAACGCGGCGTGTTAAACGTCCCGCAATACGCGGCGTTCCGCGAGATCGTTTGGCAATTTCTAACGCTGCCTCATCGCTCATTGGCATATCAAGCAAACGTGCCGTGCGCGCAACGATCAGGGCAAGTTCCTCTGATTTATAAAATTCCAGCCTAAGCGGAATACCAAAACGATCACGCAGCGGACTGGTCAACAAGCCACTGCGTGTTGTTGCCCCGACAAGCGTAAAAGGCGCGAGTTCAATTTGTACAGAACGAGCTGCAGGCCCCTCCCCGATGATTAAATCTAACTTTCGATCCTCCATCGCGGGATAGAGAATTTCTTCAACGGCTGGATTGAGACGGTGAATTTCATCAATGAACAAAACATCATTGGGTTGCAAATTCGTCAAAATCGCAGCTAAGTCTCCTGACTTCGCAATCACAGGACCTGACGTAGCACGAAACCCGACACCAAGCTCCTTGGCAACAATCTGTGCCAATGTCGTTTTACCCAATCCAGGAGGACCAAAAAACAAAACATGATCCATCGCATCGGTACGCGCCTTCGCGGCCTGAATGAAAACACCTAAATTATCGCGCAAATCTTGCTGTCCGATAAACTCCTCAAGGGATAAAGGACGCAACGCCGATTCAATCGGCGGTTCACCTTCTTTTTGATCTTTTTCAAGCTCAGGATTTTTCTCCGCGGCTAAACTGCTCATGCGCTAAGCTCCTGCAAAGCCAAACGGATGAGCACTTGTAGGTTATCATGTTCGTTATCATTGGCCTTGCCTTTGGCCGCAAGCACGGCGCGGTAGGCATCAGACGCGGCATAGCCTAAATTCGTGAGGGCGGAGACAGCATCTTGATCAACCAAATCCGTTGCAGGTGATGATTCTGAAACAGCCGCCTTAGAGCTATCCGCGGTTGTGGTCATATCAATTTTTCCGGCTTTGTCTTTCAGCTCGGTCAAAATACGCGTTGCGAGCTTTGGGCCCACACCATCGGCTTGTGTTAATGAGGCTTTATCCTGAGAGGCGATAATAAAAGCAAGTTGATCCGCAGGGCACGCCGCCAAAATGGAAAGTCCTGCCTTCGCGCCAACCCCCTGCACAGAGGTCAATAATTTAAACCATTGTTGTTCAATGGCATCGGCAAATCCGTATAGCGTAATCGCATCTTCGCGGACATTGGTGATAATCAGAACGGACGCCGTATCGCCGACTTCGCCGATGGCTGATAAAGTGCGGCTGCTAGCGTTGACTAAGTACCCCACGCCAGAAACATCAAGGATAAAATGACCCGTGTCGAAACTGTCGATAATGCCGGATAATTTACCAATCATGATGCTGCACCTAATATAGAGTTACTCAATGTTCTATAATGCGCGTGCGTGATCGCCGCGGCAAGGGCGTCAGCTTCATCTTCTGTAATCGTTCCACAGGCAGGCAAAAGCGTTTTTATCATCATCCCGACTTGCTGCTTGCCTGCGTGACCACTACCAACGACAGATTTCTTGATTTTATTTGCACCGTATTCTTCCACGCGAAGGCCTTTTAGTGCGGGCACCATCATCAAAACACCACGTGCCTGCCCCAACTTCAGGGCACTTGCTGGGTTTTTATTCACAAAAGTTTCTTCAATTGATGCCTCTAATGGTGACCATTCATCCATCACGGCCGTAAGACCATGATACAATGTCGCGAGACGCTGAGACATTACTGCTTTAGAATCTGTTCGAATTAAACCACTGGCTACATACTTTAAGGAGCTTCCCGAACTACTGATAATGCCCCAGCCTGTTTTTTGAAGGCCGGGATCAATACCAAGAATACGCATATATATTTCCTTTTAATTTGCCGAAGCCAGTTTTTCTAGAATTTCATCACTGATTTCAAAGTTCACGGTGACGTTTTGCACATCGTCATTATCTTCTAATGCCTCGATCAACTT
>CAXHFH010000070.1:0-13045 GCA_964015995.1 uncultured Alphaproteobacteria bacterium | reverse complement strand
GGCAGCGTCAGATGTGTATAAGAGACAGCTTCCGCAGTCCTGTAATTGACGGTATTGGTGTCGGTGGTTCCTTTGGTATCGGTGTATGGGCCGACCAGAAAAACGCACAAGCAGAAATTGAGGGCGGCGTTTCCATCTCTCAAAACACAACTGAGGGCGTTATCGGTGAAACAACTGAACGCGCAAGAGAGCTTGGTGAAGACACAAGTTGGTTTAAACCCAACGGTGCAGATTCGACAAACACGCCGACAGAAGGCCCTGCGCCACAAAATAACTTACGGGATACATTCCCCAGCGTTCCAAGCGGGCCCCAACTAGACACTCTGCCGGGTGGCGACCCATCACGGGATGAGCAATCAGGTATATTTAACAATCGTTCCAATGGCTTAGTGATACCAATTGAAACACCGGTATTCAATGTTGAGGTATCAGAAGAAGCGGCGAATAGCCTAAAGCAAGCAATACAACAACGATAAAAAGGCAAAGCAGGTAATTAAATTTGACAATACACCACCATTTCCGATACTATCTGCTTTAATAGTATAAAAATATAATAAATAAATGTGATAATTAAGGGTGTAACATTCCATGGCAAATGTAGGTCAGTTAGACAACGTATTCAGACTACTTTTTGGTGGTGCGGCACGTAATGCCAACTTCCCCACGGCTCTTCAGGATGACTTAATAAAAATGCTGTCAAACGCTGACAGCCTAGACTCCATGGCAGACGACATCGTTGCATGGCGCACCGCTATCGAAAACGGTACGCGTAACATCGTTGACGAAGCCGGTGAAACGTTCAGAATTACTGACGAAATGGTTGCGTTCATAGGACGCCCACAGATTGCAGCACGCCTTGATGCTATCCCCCATGTTCAAAAAGCAGCTTTAGAATTTGATAACATCTACAAAAGCTCCGCCAGCCAGATCGATGTTAATGTATTGATCCAATCGATCAATGATGCAACACCGACAAGATTATCGGATGCGGACATCACTGCTATTCGAAGAACTTTTGATGATGCCGCTGATGCAAGAGAAGCTACAATCAAAAGCATCATGGATGACCATGGTGTAACGAGGCAGGAGGCTCTTGAAGGTTTTTCTCAAGAGATGATCCGTAGAGATGAAGCCACTGGTCTGGGGGATGATATTCCTCCCGTTAATGCTGCAGATGAAGTAACAACGCCTAAGACCGAGCCTGAAACGACGGCGCCTAGGGAAGAACCTGAAACAACAACACCAAAAGACGAGCCTGAAACGACGGCGCCTAGGGAAGAACCTGAAACAACAACACCGAAAGATGAGCCTGAAACGACAACGCCAAGAGATGGTGACACAGCAACACCAAGAGATGGTGGTGGAACAACTGGCGAAGTCCCAAGAGGACCGGGTGCGCTCAGACAAGCTCTTACAACAACGTGGAATTACACATTAGGTATTTGGGTTAACCCTCTAGCAAGAAGCGCCAATGACTTTTACAGGTTTGGTAGAAATATCGCGTTAGATTATGCGAAAAGAGGTGTCTCTTGGAAACATACTGATAATGTATTTTCCAAAGCATTATTCTCACGTGCCGATGTTCATAAAAGTACAAACACTGCCGGCCTCGCGCTTGATATCAAAGCGTCAAGAGCAGCAGAATCACCGTTTAATTATAAGTACAAGCCTGAAGGTGCGCTTAAATCACCCGATGACTTATATGGTTCTGTAGAAGAAGTCGGTGAAGCTGTTAGAAAAGCACAAAGTGAAATTGAATCATCCGTTGATGAAATCACAACAGGCCTTAGAAGCGCAAGTGATGAAATTTCAGATGCCGCGAACCAACTTGAAGCGGCAGAGGCTCTTAAGCAACAAGAAAGCTTCATAAGAGCAACAGCCGGATCATTTGGCAGTGTATCAACGACGATCCTTACCGGTGGTAAAGCCGATGTTGCTACGCTTACAAAACAGTTAGAAGGCATTATCGGCAGAACAGCCGACGAAACATCAAAGGCTATACTGCAAAAAGGCTTTGACGATTTAGAAGCCCTCAAAAACACTGATGGCCTTGATGACGGTACGATTGCCGCGAGCAGTGCGGACATCTACCAACGATTAAACGCTGAATTATTAGCACGTGCAGATGAGGTCAATGGCTCAGCCAGTGCTATGACCGACCGCGCCAACGATGTATTACGCAGACACCAGTCAGCCATACAGAGTAATGTTGAATCATCTGCTTTAGGCGAATTAAACGAAGCCGTTGAAAATCTTGATGCTAATATTTCAAGAGTAAGCGGTAGAATAGCAGATATTGAAGCACCACCACCCCAGAAACTTGGTGACCACTTACTTGGTGGTAGCGTGACAGCGCGATTAGCGGCACATGAAGCAAAGCCCTTTTTAGAGAACGTATCAACATATTCTGACAACCTATCCAGAATTACAGGTGATATCAGACAAGGCTTAGATACAAGCGCGCTGGATAACGCATTTGAAAATGCATTAAACAGCGGTGATGCCACGCGCGTTGAAAACCTTCGCGCCCTATCAGATGCCTTAGCCAGCAAGGCTGAATCACTTGAAAGTGTATCCGGCGCAAATGTTGGTGAAGCACTAAACGGTTTGGATGAGGCTTTAGACGCTGTCGACAGCATGGACGAAGCCGTCAACAAATACACACAAACAACGCAAGACCTCGACCCGGACCTTTTCAGTAGAGCGGGTGCAAACACCGGTTTAATGAGAGAGCAAGCTGCCGGTCTCGTAGAGGCGGATGTAACCGCAGCTTATCGTAGACAATTCAAACAACTCGTTGAAAGTGGCGACATAAAAGTTGAATTGGCAGAAGGGCAAACTTTAGACGACCTTCTTCGCTATGTTCCCGGTGAACACGCGTATAATTCAGATGCAATTACTGGTAATGCCGGTCACATCATGAAAACGGATTCGCAGAAATTCATGGAATATTACTTTGTAAGCCGTGATTTAGATGCTTCGATTAGACACGCAGAATCATTACTCCAATCCGGTGATGAAAACAGATATTGGGAAGCCATTAAATGGGCTGCCTTAAGTTACGCACGTAACGCTGACGCAGGTAAAGTTACTGATGCGGCTCGTGAAGACGACTTCTTTGCTGAATTTTTAACGGCAATGCGTGATCGTGCAAAAGGACGTGCAGGCTCTAACAGACGTGCCGGTGTGTTTGATGACCGTATAGAACAAGCCACGTCAAAGTTCTTTGATGATGTTTCTGCTCTCGGTGCTAACGTTCAGCGTGAACAGTGGGCCAATATGTGGAACCGCCACAGAAACTTGCGCTTCCGTGGTGACTTCTCTAACGAACTTGGTTACACAGGTAACAATCCTGAAAAAATGAGAGAACGTAGGCTTGCGGAAGAATGGCAAACCAGCTGGAGCGCGACAGGTAACCGCGGTATGAACCCCGCTGTAAGAATGATCAATTCAGTGCCTGGTGCAATTTGGGATTATTTACCATACAAAAACTCTTACTTCGGATCGAAAAAGCTATCTCGTGAATCACTGTTCTTCGGTACATTACGTTGGGGTAGTGGTGCAGCGTTAGCTTATGGTGCATACAGATACGGTAGCAACCTTATTAACGGACCGGAAGAAACAAGAGCAAAAGAAGCAGAAACATTATCTGAAGCATTGAATTATTCAGAAGATAATGTTGCGCGCGTACAGCAAAAAGCAACGTCTCTGCAACAGCAATATACACAAGTCTTGTCAGACATGGACAACGATATTGCCAGACTAACATCTGCGTTAGACGCAAAAATCGCGGCTTCTACAGGTACAGAAGCTGACAACTATAGACGTATCAAAGAGCAAATGCTGGAAACAACAGCAGCATACAGAGATCAAATTGTTGACGACCAACGCGTTTCACTTGAAGGTGTTCAGGCAACACTTCTTGAAGTTCAAAATCGTGACAATGCTATCAAAGGTGCGACCACCGTTGAAGAAGCCAATCAACTCTTGGCCTCACAGCAAGAATTCATCAATGCCATGGACTCGACCACAGAGAAAGCATTACACCTGCGCTTAGATCAAGTGACAGAGGCAATGGAGAAAATAGATGAGGCGGTTGAATCTGGCTCGCCACTAAGATCATCGCCATTACCATCTGACATTTCAGATGATATCGACGCACCTGCCGGTTGGGTTGTTACACCACAAGACATCAGTGACCTAAAGCAGCTATCACAACAAAAAATTAGTGAAATTCAGCAATTCAAAGACAGAACTGCCAACGAATACACTACGGCCGCATCTATGATCGATCAGTACATTGCTGCTCGAACCGCTACTCTTGATCAAAATATTCAAGAAGCAACAGCGGCGAATGATACGGATAGCGTTACAAATTACGAGCAAATCAAAGCCGATATGCTTGAAACAACACGTTTGTTTAAAGAAGGGCTTGAACAAGATCGTGTTGCGACGATGGCATCTCTTGATACCGCTATCACTGAAATGCAACAGCTTGATACGCAAATCCAAGGCACAACCAACGCAACAACGGCACAACGCCTGCTTGATGAACAGCAGCAAAAAGGTGACACCGTCGCGGAATTGGCCTTGCATACACTGACTGAGCGATCAACACAGTTCCAGACTGCTGCTACTCAGATCGATACAGCGATCAGCACAGTAACACCTTCGGGCACAGTGACACCGGGCGCTATAACGCCAGTGACGCCAGTGACACCTAGCACAACACCGGGAACTACTCCCGGCACAACGCCAGGAACGACACCCAGCACAACACCAGCGCCGGTTGTTGACAACAGACCACAGTGGCAGAAGGATTTAGACGCGCAAAAAGCCGAGGCTGCACAAGAATATGCCCAAGCCAATACAGCGATAGGCCTTATTCGTGGATATTTAAGCACCCCGACCGGTGACACACCCGGTGCGTTAGAAATTTTGACATCTATAGATGCTCAAGAACAAGCGATCATTAATTTGCAAAATGAATTCCGCCAAGACGGTGATATTCAAAAAGCAAACGACCTTCAGCCTATCCTCGATCAAGTGCGCATCGGTGAGGCTGGCGCGAGAGATCAGTACAACAGACTTGAAGATTTGAACAACTCAATGGCCGCGTTGAAAGATCAGGCCACACAATATAGAGACCAGATCAATCAGGTCACGGCATATGCTGACACTGGACGTGTTGCAGATTTGTTAAGGCAGTTAAACTCAACGACTGAACAAATCGAAGCAAAGAGAGCCGAAGCCGAGCAACTCTACGTAAGCATTGCGGACAAAGCAAAAGACAATGCCAACCTCATGAATATGAATGTCGACATCAAATATCGCTACGGTAACGCCTACCAAATCGACGAAGGCTTGAAAAAGCTTGGCGGCGGTGAAGGTGGCCTGCCCTATCAGCTCTTTGGTCGCGGCGAAAGCGGCGTAATGAGTGCTGCCGGCGGTTTACTCCAAACAGCATGGAATGGTGTTAAAGGCATCGGCGACTGGTGGGGCGAAACCAAACGTAACGCACGCACACAAAGCGAAAGAAACTGGTTAAACGGTATCGAAGCTGGTGTTGGTATTTTCGGAAGTATGGTTGCATTCAACTTTATCAACGACAATTTATTCGGCGGTAAAGTCCAGGGTATTGCCAAATGGGGTATCATGCTTGGTGTTGCTTTGTTCTTCATCAACCGTACCGGTAAGCAAAATGATATGATGGTGAATGCGGCTGAAGGTAGAGGACAATTCTCGCTTCAGACAAATGGAAACTATAATGCAGTATCCAGAACAACCAACAGAACATCACATGTTCCTACGGCACGCACAACAACTCCGGGCTCATCAACGACAACGGCTACGACAACAGCGGCCGGCGCAGGAGGAGCAACAACAACGCCTGCAACTATAACGGCACCTATCGTTGATCGTAACGGACAACAAGTGAATCACATCGTTTATGTTGATGGTAAAATGACTGTTCAGGATATGGCTGGTGGCCTTCCGACAACAGCCAACGATCTTGTTGTTGATCCTGAAGCTGCGGAGCAGATTAATGCACAAATCCAAGCGGAACTTAACCGCATTAAAGAGGAAAATGGCATTAACCCTGCAATGACGGGCAGTGGCTCACACTTACCAAACCCATTGAAGGCAGAAGTGGACGTTACCATTAACGATCCTAGTGGTAAGCCATTGCAGATGATCACCGTGGATTACACAATTACTGATCCTGAAAATGCTGATCTGACAGTACCTAAAGGACAATAAAAGCGCGCGAATCGCTTATGTCTTCCCATGACGCAGGACAAATGTTATGATTTTCTTAAGTGTTGGCCTATATAATCGCCTGAAACACTACGAAAACATGCCATTTCTGGCGGATCTAGCTATGTCGGACGAAATAGAAAATACAGAAACCCCCAAATCACCCAAAAGTATGGGCGATGATTGGGGATCAGGCTTTGGGTCTGGTCGCAAAAGTTTGTTCGATAGTCCGGATGACTTTGACATCTATTGTGATCGTGAGCGCGGCGAAAACTACATCTTCCACGGCCCCGAATTAAATTGTACGATTGACTTTCTGGAGTATGATCACGCAACACAACGCATTACCGTTCACACCAATGACCGCCAACGCTTTGATTTAGGGGCAAAAATTCAATGGCTTGTCCGCCCCTACATTGCAAAAGAACAATATTTATTCATTATCAGAACTGAAAATGGCAAACCTATCGACGGATTTGAAGTACATCTAAAAATCAAAGAACCCGAGATTCAGGAAACTGTAAATTAAACTGAAAAAAATACGGGCTTTTTTAAGAAAAACATTATATACTATTTGTAAGAAAGAATTAGGGACGATGAATAAGCAGGTAGAAGACCAAAGTGGCAACACAGGTTCGATCGTTGATTTCTTCTACGGCGTTGAAGAGGATAACAAACTAAAGATAGAAGTGGCTATCAAAGAAGACGGTAGATGTGCTGTTTTTTATAATAAACCACTCAAAAATGAGCTTTCGTGGTTTGAATATGACTTAGATTTGTGTAAGCTTGGATTTGTAATGGACGGTGGCGAAACGCGTGACCTGGGAATACCGATAAAAAGGGAATTATCCAAGAACATGCAAAACAGTCATCAAATACTAATGATTTTAATGGACGATGATACGGGTTCACCTAAAGAAGGTACATATATTCCCCTCATAATCCATTCACAAAGTTAATAGCAATAAGATCTGATTAATCAGGCGGTTGAAAATTTAAAACAAAAAAACTATAAGGAGTGAAAAATGAGTTTTGGTGAAGGTTTTGATTTAGTTGGTCAGGGACAACTCACAGCTACAATGAATGGTACGAATCTAGGGGCCCTAACGGCAGATTTTTTGGAGCCAGGTAGTAACGCACTGATGGCAGCATACGTTATCGAAGCAACTGGCGACATGGAAGTAACCGCAAACGGTACTGGCGTTGACGTTGGATCTGACGTACTTTCATTCTTGCCGAGCCAAGAAGCTCCGCAAGTAGCCGAAGTTGGTGGTACAGAAGCAAATGCAGGCTTTAACATGTAATAGCTTAAGCCAAGCATACAGATTTTTTAAAGACAGGCGCATGAGTGCCTGTTTTTTATTGTCTAAATTTTATTAAAGAAAGAAAAACTATTGCGCCTTGTCCTCAACAGGCTGTTCCACCTGAGATGGGCTTTCTTGAGAATACGTCACCATTATTTTTTTCCAGAATATAGACAAGATTAGAAGAACAAACACAGCCACGATTATCCATGATGGCTTATTATTATCCTCTTCCATGTAAGACTGATTATACAACTCGGGCCCATCATAGTCAGACGGAGATTCTACGACAGGCTGCTCTATTGGCTCAAACTCCTGCTCGACACCATCTTCCAACACCGTCCATTCAATTTCGTCTTCTTTATCGCTCATGATCAATCCATCGTTTCAACGCATCATTATGAACAGATTTTCACGACAAGACAATTAAGATTTTGATTGCTGTTTGCCATTAAAATCCTTATCTTCCGACATGTTAGAAGAAGGTAAGCATGTCAAAAAAATTAGAACATATTCGTAATTTCGCTATTATCGCCCACATTGATCACGGCAAATCCACCCTCGCGGATCGTTTGATCCAAACATGCGGCGGCTTGGAAGAACGTGAAATGACCGAACAAGTGCTTGATAACACCGATATCGAGCGTGAGCGCGGCATCACGATTAAGGCGCAAACCGTGCGCCTCGCCTATACCGCGAAGGACGGGATTGAGTACCAGCTAAACCTGATGGACACGCCCGGTCACGTTGATTTCGCCTACGAAGTATCGCGCTCTCTGGCATCTTGTGAAGGCTCCCTGCTCGTGGTGGATGCATCACAGGGCGTAGAAGCACAAACCCTTGCCAACGTCTACCAAGCGCTCGATAACAACCATGACATCGTGCCCGTCATTAACAAAATCGACCTGCCCGCCGCAGATATCGACAATGCCCGCCACCAGATTGAGGATGTTATCGGCCTGCCTGCGGATGATGCGATCCCCTGCTCCGGTAAGACGGGCGAAGGCATTGATGATCTGCTCGAGGCGATCATAACCAAACTTCCCCCGCCGCATGAAGGCAAAGCGGAAGAACCGACCAAGGCTCTGCTTGTTGATTCGTGGTACGATATTTATCTCGGCGTTGTGGTTTTGGTGCGCGTTATTGACGGCTACCTCAAAAAAGGCCAGAAGATCAAATTCATGAGCAACGGCGCCACGCGCGAGATTGACCGCGTTGGTATGTTTACGCCCAAAAAGGTGGAACTGCCCGAACTTGGCCCCGGCGAGATGGGCTTCATCACCGCCAGTATTAAGGACATATCCGAAACCAATGTTGGTGATACGATCACCGATGATAAAACCCCCTGCGCCGAGGCTCTGCAAGGGTTTAAGCCATCCATCCCGATGGTGTTTTGTTCCTTCTATCCCGCCGATGCGAGCGAGTTTGAAAAGCTCCGTGATTCGCTTGGTAAGATTCGCCTGAACGATGCGTCGCTGCATTTCGAAATGGAAAGCTCCCAAGCGCTCGGCCTTGGTTTCCGTTGTGGCTTCCTTGGCCTCCTGCATATGGAGATTATCCAAGAACGTCTGGAGCGCGAATTTGACCTCGACCTCATTCCCACCGCGCCGAGCGTGGTTTATAAAATCAACATGACCAATGGGGAGCAGATAGAGCTGTATAACCCTGTCGATATGCCCGACGTGGTGAAGATCAGCACCATCGAAGAACCGTGGATCAAGGCGACCATCCTTGTGCCCGATGAATATGTCGGCGGTCTGTTGCAACTCTGTCAGGATCGCCGCGGCGTGCAGATTGACCTGACATACGTGGGTGACCGCGCGATGCTGGTTTACCGCCTGCCCCTGAACGAAGTTGTGTTTGATTTTTATGACCGTTTGAAAAGTATATCAAAGGGTTACGCCAGCTTTGATTATGAACTGGATGGCTACGGCGAGAATGACCTCGTGAAACTTGAAATCCGTGTGAATGAAGAGCCCGTCGACGCGCTCGCCATGATTGTTCACCGCGACAGTGCAGAGGGACGCGGGCGCGGCATGTGTGAACGGCTCAAGGATCTCATACCTCGTCAGATGTTTAAAATCGCCATTCAGGCGGCGATTGGCGGCAAGATCATCGCGCGCGAAAATGTCAGCGCTCTACGCAAAGACGTGACCGCGAAATGTTACGGCGGTGATATCACGCGTAAGAAAAAACTGTTGGAGAAGCAGAAAAAGGGTAAGGCCAAAATGCGCCAATACGGGAATGTGGAGATTCCGCAAAGCGCGTTTATTGCGGCACTCAAGATGGGGGATGAGTGATGTCAAACACCCCTATTATTTTGCAAATTCAACAAGATTGCTTAGATAATTCTACACCAATAACAAGCACATTAAGAAAAGCCAAAGTTGCCGCTAGCAAGCTAGAATTAATAACTTTTTTAGATTGGATTAACAACGAACTAAATGGTTACAAAAATGCTGAAAACTTACCTGAATACCGTGATCTAACAGGAGGAGTAGAAACTCAGAATATTCATACAGGCGAATGGATTCCACTTATAGCGACTGATAAGACTACATCTGATCTCATAACTCGTGCACCAATTCTAGAAACTTTAGGAACATTAGAGGATTTAATTAAAAACAAGGAACACCCGAATACTGGCTTAATTCTTCCTTATTCCCCACACATAAAATCTATATTAGCAACGGCCTTCAAAAATGATGGTGATTATAGGCGCACTTTATCATCAGGAAACATCCTCGGTATCCTTGAATCGGTAAGAAATATAGTATTGGACTGGACTCTAGAATTAGAAAAATCAGGGACCCTAGGAGAAGGCATGTCTTTCAAAAAAGAAGAAAAAAAGCAAGCACAGATCGTAACACAAATTTTCTATGCTGATCATATTGGGTTTGCTGGCAACGTCAGTGATCAAGCTTCTGTTACCAGCAACCAAAGTATTTCTGAAATAGATATGGAAAAATTGACTGTATTGCTTCATGAAATACAAAAATCATCTGGAAACCTTCCTGAGGAAATAAGAACAAAAGTTGAAGAACAAACAAAAGAATTATTAGCAGAAGCGCAGAAACCAAATCCTAAAAAAAACATAGTAAATAAAGGACTAAATTCTCTAGGCAATATTTGCGAAAAAGCGACAGCAAACTTAACTGCACAAGGAATTGTGTCTATGATAAAAGACCTTTTGTAAGAGAAATCAACACTCCCCCTCCCCATAACTTCATGCTAAAATCCATCTCATGAATATTCTGATTGTTGGTGCAGGCCCTACCGGATTAACCGCTGCGTGCGAGCTATATCGCCGCGGCCTAAAGCCACGTATTATCGAGCGCAAAGACGCTCCATCCCCCCTCAGCCGTGCGGTGGGCATTAATGCACGCTCGCTGGAACTGCTTGAGGAATCGGGCGTTACCGATGCTCTGCTCACCAAGGGATATAAAATCGGAGAGGTCAAAGCCTTCCATAATCGCCACCATGTCGGCAGCATTTTCATGCGTAACCTGCCACATAAATATAACTTCATGCTCGCCCTGCCCCAAAGCGAGACAGAGCATGTGATGCGCGGCGCGTTAGAGCGTCTCGGCGGGCATGTCGAATACGGGCATACGCTGAACGCGCTCACAATCGAAAACGGCAAGGCCATCGCCACAATTAACGAAGATACGCCGCAAACCTACGACCTGATTATCGGCGCGGACGGTATTAACAGCCGCGTGCGTAAGGATGCCGATATCGCCTTTATGGGCTATGATTATGACACGTTATGGAGCATCGCCGATTTCGAATCTCATGACTGGCCACATGATGCGGCAATGTTTTTCCTGAAAAACGGGCATATCCGCTTTGTTATTAAAATCGGGGATCACCGCTATCGCGCGGTGGCGAACCAAGCCGATGCTCTGCCTGATATTCCCATTGACTACACGATGGACAAGCTCAACCGCGCGGATGAATTTGTGATCTCCATCAAACAGGCCGAAACATACCAAAAGCCGCCCGTGTTCTTGGCCGGAGACGCAGCGCATGTGCATTCCCCCGCCGGTGGTCGCGGCATGAATCTGGGGATTGAGGATGCGTGTGATCTGGCGCGCCGCATTGCAGAAGATGATCTGGACGGATACACCGCCGCGCGTCATCCCGCAGGCGCCCAGTGGATTAAAACCAGCGAGCGCATGGTACATGTGGTCACATCCAAAAACCCGTTTGTAAGGGTGCTCTTCCGCATTGCTCTTGGCATTGTCACCGCTCTGCCGTTTTTGCAAAAATCATTCGCCGCCAATGTGACAGGCATCAATCGCAAGGGGCATTAAATCCACACTCCCCTAACCCATCACTTCATGCTACACTCACGCCCGATGAATGAAACCCCAGAGCAGAAAAAGCAACATTTAAACACCCTCGCCGCAGGTGCGGTGAAGGCGCTTATGGTGCTCAACACCGCCTTTATCATCGGCATCCTGACGGTTAAAAAGGACACGATTGCCACCGATATTCATTTGGTGCAGATGCAGCCCTCTAACATTCTGTATTGTTTCATCCTGTCCATGGCCTTCACGGTTGTGTTGATTTTCACGTGCTATGCGGGGAAATGGTGTGATTATCAGGTCACTGTTAAGAAGGATAATATTTGCTATGTGCCGGGGAAATTCGCGCAGTTTTTATGCGGCCTGTCCTCTATCTTCGCCTTTGCCCTGACCTTGTGCGGTTTTATCCTGCTCAGTAGTTATTTTTATGATGATAATCTGACGGAGCCTTACGTTCTGCCCGCGCTGGATTACGGGCTGTATGGGCTGCATATCTTTATCATTATGCTGAATTTATTCGGCTGGTTGTTGGCGGTGGTGCGTCCGTTCCATCGGTGGTGCGTTGCGATGACGACTTTCTGTTGGCTTGGTGTTGGGTATATGCTCGGCTCTGTGGGGTATTGCCCCCTCACCCATTGGCATTGGTCGGTGAAACAAAAACTGGGCGCGACCGAATTGCCCGACAGTTTCATCACATATTTACTCAATCAAACAGGCTTCACACCCGCCCCCGAACAGGTTAATTTGTGGGTTGGCGTTGTATTTGGTGTTATAGTCATCATCACCCTTATAATGTGGTATGTTGATCTTACCGCCGACGGAAAAATAAAGACAAAGAAGAAGACAGGACAGGAACATGGCTGACGCGAAGAAAACCGACGAACAGGACAATGAGGGCACTAAGCCGAAAGCGGCGAAAAAAGCCCCGGCGAAAAAGAAAACACCCGCAAAAAAGCCTGCTGCGAAGAAGAAAGCGCCTGCCAAGAAAAAGACGCCGCGGCGGCAAGTAAAACTGCGGAAAAATCTAAGGCTGATTTAAAGGTTAAAATCCCGCCCAAAAAGACAAAAGCCGCCAATGACAAAGATGCGGCGAAGGTTATCACCCACCCGCCATTCCTTTTGCTGCTCGCGATTATGGCGGGGATTGTTCTGGAATGGCTGTTCCCGACCTAT
>CAXHFH010000069.1:0-13111 GCA_964015995.1 uncultured Alphaproteobacteria bacterium | reverse complement strand
GGCCCGGCGCTCTGTTTCTGATTTTGTCAGGGTCTACAAAGATTGTCGGATGATCAGTATAGACTTCTCTAACGCCAAGTTTATATGCG
This sequence comes from uncultured Alphaproteobacteria bacterium, assembly GCA_964015995.1. Lineage (GTDB taxonomy): Bacteria > Pseudomonadota > Alphaproteobacteria > Micavibrionales > Micavibrionaceae > UBA1672. The sequence goes on along the minus strand of CAXHFH010000069.1, from coordinate 13,022 downwards.
TCTTCGCGCGACATACCCTGATTGTGTATATCGTTTGTATTCGTTTTCGTCGTGTCTATGCCTGAAAGAGAACTTCCCATTCAAACCCCTTACCCAAAATCAAAATTATCACTCTGTTGTGTGTCCAGAGTGTCTTTTTCTTTTTCTTGTTTTTCGCTTCCCGGCTTTACGGGATCCGTTTTTTCGCCTCTTGGTGGATTAAAAGGCGGATTAAACGGACTGTTCGAATGCTCATACTGCGCATCCGGGTCAGGCGCACCTTCTTTATCATTGGCGGGTACTTTATCTGTTGTCGCACACGCGGCAAGCCAGAAAGACATGCCTACTGCTGCGGTTGCTTTTAAAAAAGTTTTTACAGGATTCCCCATATCACTCGCCCAATTTATTATTAACCACTTAATTTAGCATTATTTACTTATCTTATGCAAATTTATGCAGGTTACTTTTACCGTTAAAATGCGATGCCGTCAAAGCGCTTGTTTAGTGATGGTGTGCGGCGCTTTCGCGTCATCTCAATCAGGCCCAATTTAGTGAAGCCATGAATTTGAACAGTGCACGGGTCGCCATAGGTTTCATCATCCAAAGCTTTCAGAAGTTTTTCTTGATCTTTTTTGTTGGTTTTCAGGAAGTCGACCACGATAATTCCGCCGATGTTACGCAGACGCATTTGGCGGGCGATTTCCTTCGCCGCGTCTATATTTGCGGCCAAATGTGATCGTTTGTCACTGCCCTTATTTACGTCAATCGCGGTGAGCGCGGCCGTTTCCTGAATGATCAGGCTGCTGCCATGTGTCATCATCACATAGCCCTGAAACAGAGATTCAATTTGCCCCAAAACATCACGGTATTCCAATAATGCTAAATCACGCGCAGCATCTTCAAGCTCCACAGGTGTGATCTTGGTGACAAGGTCGGGTGCAAAAATTGAACACCAATCCTCTATTTGTGAGAAATGATCCATCGTGACAACTTCGATGCGTTCAATCGGGTTTAAGGCTTTATCACCCAAAATGCGCTGTATTGAATCGGGGCCAAGGGCGATCAGAGCGGGTTCGCGGCCTTCGAAATATGCGGAGATGCCGTTCCAGACTTCTTTTAAAATACGCGCTTCGCGCTCTAGGATGTCGGTTTGTAAATCAGCAGCGGCAGAGCGCAGGATGAAGCCTTGCATGTGTTCAAGGTTGCTGATCATGTCTTCTAATGTTTTGCGGAGTTCTTTACCGCGGATACGTTGTGAAATGCGGTTTTTTTGCATCATCGCGCAGTAAATCAGGTAGCGTCCTGCAATGGTGATGTCCATGCTGACTTGTGCATTTTTGTTTTCGTCATACCATGCGCTGTCATCGTTGGCGATATGCGCGACTTTGGCTTGAACGGGGATCATATCACCGGGTTTCAGGACTTTTCCGATTGGTTTATCGCCACCTTTACAGGTTTTCCCGTCTTTATCCTGATAGCGGACATCCTTGTTGTACAAAATCCCGATATTCTCACCATCAAGATTTACAAAGGCGGCATCTAATGACGCATCAATGCGGTCAACCTTCGCATAGAAAATGGATCCATAACGGACAGTTTCGTTAACAGGATCGATCTCAAGGCCTTCCAAGCTGCCTTTATCCAGCGCAACAGCCCAGATCTTTTCTTCGTATTCCTCGATTAATATATCCAAAATTTATCCTTAAAATGTTGCGGCTGTGATCCTAGGCGTGCGCAGGGGGAAAGAAATTATTCCCGTTTAGGATTTGCATTATATCATAAAGGGATAATCCCACCACATTAGAATATGACCCCTGAATAAAAGATACAAATCCCGCGGCTTGCCCTTGGATGGCATAGCCGCCTGCCTTACCGTCCCATTCAGTCGATTGGATATAGTTTTCGATGTCCGCATCCGTTAAACGTTTTAGTTTCACGATGGTGTCCGAAAGTCTTGTGATGATTTTACCTTGGGGCGTGATAATACAGATGCCGCCATAAACATGATGGCGCCTGCCAGAAAGCAGGGTGAGGCAATCACGTGCCTGTGTTTCATCTTCTGTTTTCGGCAAAATACGCCGCCCGCAAGCGACAACTGTATCGGCGGCAATGATGAAGTGATCTTTATGATCTTTCGCAACGACTTCTGCTTTTTCTTGTGCAAGGCGCAGGGCATGCGCACGTGGCAATTCGTCTTTTAGCGGGCTTTCATCAATATCTGCGGGGATGACGCGCGTTGGCGTAATACCGACTTGTGCCAATAAATCCAATCTGCGTGGTGACGCAGACGCTAATATTAAAGGATGATGTTTTGTTTTGGCCGTCATAATGGCCTCTTAATGCTCGAAAGGCTTATTTTTCGCGGAAAATAATGCGGCCTTTGGTCAAATCATAGGGTGTCATTTCAACAACAACTGAGTCGCCTTGTAATACACGAATACGGTTTTTACGCATCTTTCCGGCGGTGTGCGCCAAGATTACATGCTCATTTTCCAACGTTACACGAAACATTGCGTTTGGAAGGACTTCGGTGACAACACCTTTAAATTCAATCAGATCTTCTTTTGCCATGGGCTTTTATTCTTTTTCCTTATTTATCAAATAATTCAGTATTGTTTTATACGCTTTGATAGTTAAAAAGCAAATCTTTTCAGGAGAAACGCCCTTAAATCTGTGGTTTACCGTAATATGTGCGCTTTTCCGGTGTGTAAAACACAAATCAGCGTGAATAATCGACGCGCTGTATCAAAATCCAATGTGATTTTCTCGCTCAAGCGATCCATCAGTAATTCCGCGCCCTCATTGTGAAGGCCACGACGTCCCATATCAATGGCCTCGATCCTTGATGGCTTGCCATCGCGCATGGCGTCGTCGTAACTGCGTACTATCATGAAGTAGTCTTTGATCAGGCGGCGGTACGGGGTAAGGGACAGAACAAGATAGGGCAGGTCTTTACCTTCGCTGTTCTGGATATGAAAGATCAGCTTGTTTTCCTCGATATATAACTCCAGATGATAGGGGCCATCATCATCACCGATAGGGTGGAAGTGACTGTTATGCTTCAAATCTTCCAGTGCAATCGCGCAATCACGCTCAATCAAGGCACCAACATCCGGCGTATGTTCCTTAATCAGGCGAACCGTTTTTATTCTGGTTTTTGACGGCGTGTTCATTATGGTGTTTTTCACTGTGACTTCACTGCAGCTCGAAAAGCTTCAACCCAATGATTAATATCCTCGGATCTGGTTTTTTGCGTGCTGCGGTTAATTATTAAACGTGACGATACGTCTAGTATTTTTTCTATTTCCACCATGTTGTTGGCTTTGAGCGTGCTTCCCGTAGAAACAAGGTCGACAATTCTGCGTGCTAAACCAAGGGCGGGGGCAATTTCCATCGCACCGTTTAGTTTGATACATTCGGTCTGTACACCGCGCTTTGCGAAATGACGCGCCGTCAGGGCAGGGTACTTGGTTGCTACGCGAATATGGCTCCACTGGCGTGGATCGTCTTTTTTGGCCTCTTCTTCCGGCATCGCAACGGACAGGCGGCAATGGCCTATATTCAAATCGAGCGGCGCGTAAATCTCGGAATAGGAAAATTCCTCTATCGCATCACTGCCGACCACGCCCATATGCGCCCCGCCATAGGCGACAAAGGTGGCCACATCAAAGGCGCGCACGCGAATAATATCAAGCCCCGCATGGTTCGTGGTGAATTGCAGCTTGCGGCTTTTATCGTTTGTAAAGTCATCTTCGGGAATGATGTCGCATGCCTTCAGCAAGGGCATAAGCTCATCCAGAATGCGTCCTTTCGGAACGGCCAATATCAATTTTGTGTTTTCATCACTCATAAGGATTTATGTAACGCGAATATCGCAACGCAGCAAGATGTTTTATTGCTCATCCGTTTGCGGGGCCGTCATCGTCATTGGATGGCGGTGGTGGCACATCGGGATCATCGGGCGGGTCTTGATGGGGAAAGCTGAAAATTACATTTGATCCGGCGACGGGGGTATTGTTCAAACTCTCGTTGATACTGCGCGCTGTGCTTGCGATATGTGCCTCAAGCTCTGAGCGGTTCGGGCGGAGGCCGAGCGCACCAACATGTTGCGACAGGCTTTTCCCGTAAGAGGCCGTGTCGATTGAAATCGCGCCGGCTTCTTCCATCTGAATTTTGGTAAAACCTGCGACTTGTTCCAATTGTTCACCTGTTCTTGCCAAGTGTAATAATTTCGTTTCTGCGCTGGTATAGGGTTTTTGGAAAAGTCTGCCATGCTCTTCGTAAAACAAATCCGTTGTGGTGATCATTGCAAGCGCATCCTCACCGATTAGTGCCTTATGTATGTCTAAATCGGGCTCTGCTTTGATAACGGAGGCCGCAATGGCGGCGGCGTATAATTCGTTTGAAACGCCAACAATAGCAGACGTTTCATCAAGATACTCGTTGCCATGTTGGCGTATCAATCGCGTGGCGCGCATCCGCTCGCTTTGGATGACGTCTTCAATGGCGTCGGGGTTGAATGCACCAAACTCATCCAGAACAAAGGCAAATTGCAACATATAGGCATTGCGGGTTTCACGGGATGGTGTGATGTCCAGATCTTCGGCAAAACGACCATAGGCCTCTTCGGCAAATGTCATCAGCCCATAGGCTTTAATAGGAGAGAACGCCTTGTTTTCTGCTGCTTGCTGTTTTTTATCGATAAATTCTTCTTTGAGAATCATGATGTCCCCACTGAGCCTGTATTTATCTATGCCATAACCACGTATCGTTTGCAAAATTTGCGTTTTCTTAAGGGTTTTCAATTACTTTGGGTGGTGTTGGGGATCAAAAAGGGCATGCTTCATGTCAGATACACATAGTTTTTTTAAAGACATTTCATCATTTTCGGCCTTTGCCGAACAATTCGACGCGCATCATCAGCATGCCGTGCCCGATGATTGGTATGTCATTATCACAGATGTTGCCGGATCAACCGAAGCCGTTAATCGTGGCCAGTATAAGGATGTGAATGTGGTTGGCGCATCATGCATTATTGCTGCTCTTAACGCCGTGAAGGGCATGGATATCCCTTATGTTTTTGGCGGCGACGGCGCGAGCTTTATTGTGCCACAATCAACATTGCCAGCCATATCAGAGGCTCTGTTAGGGACGAGGACGATGGCGCAGGATGTGTTTGGTCTAAGCTTACGTGTTGGTGCAGTGCCTGTGTCAAAGATTTATAATGAAGGTAAAATCCTGAAAGTCTCGAAATATCAGGTTTCACCCGCCGTTCACATTGCCATGTTTCATGGTGGTGGCTTGGCTTATGCAGAAGACTTGGTAAAAGGCGATGAAGAGGGTGCTGCCTATGGTTTGGAGCAATGGGTGCCATCCCATGCCATATCAGAGGCCGACTTTAGCGGTTTGGAATGTCGCTGGAACCCGGTTAAGGCCTCGCAAGACCAAATCGTAACGTTGATGGTGGTCAGTCGTAATGGCGATGACGCCTATAAAAACGTGATTAACAAAGTGAATGAATTATATGAGCGCGTTGTGGAGCATAACCCCACAAAGCCGAATAAAATGAAATTGTCGTTCGGTGCAAATAACCTTAGTCAGGAATTCGGCGTGCAAACGCATAAGGCCGGGCTGCTTGATAAAATCGGCTATTTCTTAAAAATGCGTTTTGAAAATGCCTTAGGGACGTTGCTGTTGATGTTTGACAAAACGGCGGCGGGCTTTGAGGGTAAGAAATATGTGCAGGACGTAGCATCAAACACGGACTTTCAGAAATTCGATGATACGCTGCGGATGATTTTGGACAGCAGTAGGATGCAAACGAGCGAATTGATCGCATATCTGAAAGAACAATATCAGGATGGGGCGTTATTCTACGGCGTTAATATTTCTGATGCGGCAATGATGACCTGTTTGATCTTTGAGCGCACAGAAAATCATATCCACTTTATTGACGGCCAGTCGGGCGGTTATACCCTTGCGGCGAAAAGTATGAAACGCCAAATTAAGGCGGCGGTGGAACAAGTCAGCGAAGCCTTGGGTGGTAAGACGTCGGCGACTTCTTAGGGGCTATAAGTTTTGTTCAGAACGGTTTTTGTAGAATTCCAATAATGTTTCCGCTGTATCCCCAATTAACAAATCGCCCCATAATTCTGCATACCAGTTGAAATTGGTGGAAATACGATAAGATACGGACATGGTTAAAACCGTTCCGTTTTCAATCGGCTCAAGCGTATAGGACGTTTTTGTCAGATCAAAATATGTGCCACCAATGACGATATGATCATCTAGCGAGCCTTTCGGGAAAGAGTTTTCATGGAAGTGGTATTTCCAAGCAATATGCTCATTTTCTTTTATCGCGGTTATTTCTTCATCAAATGTAATGCCTTTTTGCCAGACGGAGTGCCTCATTTGGCCGATTTTAGGTAAGGGCGTGGAGGCACTGACAGGGTACGGCGCGCCAATTTTGTATGCGATGCCGTCGGATAGTTCGGACGGCTTTATATTTTGCGGGTTTAGCAAAAGCGGCCAAATATCTTGGGTTTGTGCTTCAATGATGATCTGTTTTTCAAATGTGTGGAATGTGTCTTGCGGTTGTGTGTGTTGTTCAATACCACCCCAAATAAGCGGAGCAAGAGCGATGATACTTACATATTTCTTGAATTTTTTCTGATGCGTTTTTACAAGTTCGTTTCCTAACAGCGAACCTAGCAGGATAGGTAGGGCAATGCCAATAATCAGGAATCCTATCAGGAAGGGCAGAGCCATAAAAACGCAAATAGCACCCTCACCGAGTGCAGCGAGTGCTACAATGGAAACAACCAGAATGATTATAACACCCATAACCAAGCATCTTAAGAAAGAGGCAATGTGTCTTCTTAGTGTATAAATTTCTGGCTTTTTCTGAAGGATTGATATTGTTGAACCTATGGCTAAAGGGATGCCTACCAAAAAGGACTGCATCATTAATCCGGTTGGGTTTAGCTTGCCGCCAATAAACCAATTAAAAATACCATAAGTTACAATGCCATATATGCAGCACAGACAAAAAATCAAACTGTAATATTTAATATCTACAAACAGTGATTTTTGTGGGTTTGGGGTATTGTTCATATTTTTATTGAATTACTCACCACTGACACGGGAGATATTCGCACCGACACTGCCGAGCTTGCCGACAATGTCCTCATATCCGCGTTCAAGGTGATAGATGCGGTTGACGGTGGTTTCACCATCGGCGACAAGGCCGGCCATGACGAGCGCAACGGATGCGCGTAAATCTGTGGCCATCACTTCGGCGCCTTTGAGCGTCTCAACGCCGCGGACAATCGCCGAGTTTCCTTGTGTGGAAATATCTGCGCCCATGCGGTTAAGTTCGGGTACGTGCATGAATCTGTTTTCGAAAATCGTTTCGGTCACCATACCTGCGCCGTTTGCAACCGTTAGCATGGCCATAAACTGTGCCTGTAAATCAGTGGGGAAGCCGGGGTAGGGCTCTGTCATGATGTCAACACCGTTCAGGCGTTCAATGTTACGGCGAACAACGATATCACTGCCGCATTGTTCAACTTCTATGCCTGCCTGAGAGAGGTAGCCTAAAACCGCACTGATGTCGTCGATGCGCGCGTTTTTCAATCGGACCGTGCCGCCTGTCATGCCTGCGGCAATAATATATGTACCCGTTTCGATGCGATCGGGAATAATGCTGTGGCGCGCGCCGTTCAGGGATTTTACACCTTCGATACGGATGGTGTCGGTTCCTAACCCTTCAATCTTTGCACCCATTTTAATCAAACACTCTCCCAAGTCTTTGATTTCAGGCTCTTTTGCTGCGTTGAGCAAGGTGGTTGTGCCGTTCGCCAATGTTGCCGCCATAAGAAGGTTTTCGGTCGCGCCGACAGATACTTTCGGGAATGTAATTTGCGCGCCTTGAAGGCCGCCCTTCGGGGCTTTGGCATTGATATAGCCTTCTTCAAGCTTGATCTCCGCGCCCATTTCTTCAAAACCCTTGATATGCAAATCAACGGGGCGCGTACCAATCGCGCAACCACCGGGCAGGGAGACTTTAGCCTCACCAAAACGTGAAAGCAAAGGCCCAAGCACAAGGATAGAGCCACGCATTTTACGCACAATGTCGTATGGTGCGGTGAATGTTTCAATCGCGCTGGCGTTGATCGCCATCAAATCGCCTTCGCGTTTAATCGCACAGCCAAGATATTCCAGTAATTCCACCTGTGATGTCATATCACGCAGCGTATTAGGCGAGTTTTCGAAATAAACAGATTCACCAGTGAGCAGGGATGCACACATTAACTTAAGCGCGCAGTTCTTTGCGCCGCTGATCGGGATTGTGCCGTTTAACTGCGCACCACCAATGATTTTGATTTTATCAAGCGAAGAGGATTTAACAGGCTTCGCAATAACCTGAGAGGGTTTTCCAAGCTTAAAGTCGGGGAAGAGTGACTCCACGTTGTCCCATGTATTTTCCACTGCGGTCGGCGTAGCTTGTTTCACAAACATCACTCCCTTTAAAAAATAAAAACTGTGCAATGCCTTCATTGGCGTAAACACGTGCCGGAAGCGGGGTCGTGTTGGATATCTCCAACGTTACATGACCTTCCCAACCGGGCTCTAACGGCGTCACATTAACAATTAATCCACACCGTGCATAGGTACTTTTCCCCAGACATATAACCAACACATCTTCCGGTATGCGGAAATATTCAACCGTATGGGTCAGCACAAAGCTGTTGGGGGGTATTACACAAATATCACTGTTTCTGTCAACAAAACTCTGATTTGAGAAGTTTTTGGGGTCGACTAAGGCATTGTCAACATTGGTGAAAATCTTGAAATCCTTAGAGCATCTTGCATCATAACCATAAGAGGAAAGCCCGTATGAAATCATGCCGTCATTCTTTTGTTTTTCGACAAAAGGCTCGATCATACCTTGGTTTTGCGCAAGATCGCGTATTTGATGATCGGCCAGAATACCGGGCTGCATCACGATTTCGTTCTCGTTACTTGTCTTTGGAAGTGCCATCTTTACTCTCTTTACTCTGCTGTTTTTCTGTCTTGGCCTTTAATTTTCGGCGTTTCAGATTGTCGCGCAGCGCCGCTGCACGTTTATCGAGCTTTTGTTCTTTGTTCGATTTTGTCATGATTTTACAATACAAAATTATGGGGCAAGTGTAAGAGAAAAAATACTCATCGGAAGAATTTGTCTGGGGATATCGGGGATATCAAGGCTCCGGAGGCTCGTGATAGTCAATCATGGAGCCGAGCAGGCTGTCATCTTCGAGCCCGTCATTATTCTGAACATCATCATAGAAGTCTTTACGCATAATGATATCGGGGCCGTAAATGCCAAAACGAGAGCTCCATTCATCGGCACCGTCCCATGGCTCCGGCAGTTTTCGTGGGTCGGGATCAAAGTTTTGATACCAATGCGCGTTTAGTGTGATTAGGTCGTCATGTTCAAAGCCTGTACCAATATGACCGCCATCAACGGATGCGAATACAATTTTTGCGCCTGATTGACTGATGCGCTCACCCCATAAGTCCATGTTATTCAATGATTTGGGCGATTGCATGAATGTAACATATTGATCGCGCGGGTCGGAAAATCCTTTGTCTTCAATGGAATCGGGGTCTGTGTCGCGCTTGCCTTTCATCACGTGGTTATCCAAAACATGCCCGAAATCCTCGGGCGTATCCGATTGTATGGGCAAGCCATCCAAATTGTGCCAGTAATCATCGCCCGGGGTGTCACCCGCCCATATCCGGCAGAGCAGCACAGCATCCGTGGGATTGGTTTCGGCAAGGAAATCTCGCCCGTCTTTGAAGTTCACGACGTCAATATCAACATCAGGGCTGACGGGGATTCCAGCCTCTAACATGGTGGTGATTGAATTTAAGATGTAATGCGTATCGTTTAGCTCAACGGCGCCGTGCGGATTCTGAAGCGCACCAACGGCTGTGATGTGTGATATGGGCGTCATATTGTGGTTTTCTTCGATAACGCGCTGTGCTTCCTCGGCGAACCCTGCGCGGATTTCATCCAGTGTTTGCCCGTCTTTGTAATTGGATAGGCGTGATCCCTTGCTCGCGGGGATATTCATGCGTGGCGGAAGCGCGGTGTTTTCGTCCCTTTCCGGTGTATCCTCTCCACCACCCATCATTTTTTTAAATATATCAAATATCCGCATAACTCAGGTTTAACACGCCTGTAATCGTACTGACAAACAATTTCATGCTGTGGTATAATGACGACTTATGCGCGTATCTTCGCGGGGGAGTGCTGTTTTGAGTTTGAAGTCGTGTCTATTGATTATTCTTATGGTCGTATTGTGCCCGTTTCAAACACATGCGGAGCCGACAATAAGCAGCAAAACCCAATATTACAGCATCGAAGGGCGTGATGCACGCACACTGCGTAATCAAATGACCGCCAAGGGGCCTAAAGGCATTGGTGGAAACAGCAAGAGGCGATTTTGGGCACACACCAGATGGTATGTGGATTGGCGGTTTAGCTACGCTCATCGTGGTTTGGGGTGTGCGATAACAAGTGTTGATGTGCGGGTCAGGACTCTGTTTGAAATGCCGCGTTGGAAAAATGCCAAAGGTGCGAGTGCGAAGCTTAAAGAAAGTTGGCAGACATTTTACAAAAATCTCGATGCTCATGAAAAACAACATGCGCGCCATGGTGTAGACGCCGGACATGCTGTGGAGCGTGCCATCAAAAACATGACAGACGACAAGGGGTGCACCAGTTTGTACAAGCGTGCAAATGATGTGGCCGGTAACACTGTCGGCAAATACGCCCAAAAAGACATTGATTTCGACAAAGCAACGAAACACGGGGCCACATCCGGCGTTGCTTTAAAGTAACGGTGCGGCGTTTTTCAATTATGCTTGTCCTACATTATTTTTTCAGTTAGAAACGAAAGCCTGTAAGGTTGCCGCGGTAGCTCAGTGGTAGAGCGCGTCATTGGTAATGACGAGGTCGGGAGTTCAATTCTCCCTCGTGGCACCAGTAAAATCAATGACTTATGGGTGGTTCTTAAGAATTTCTTTTTGTCTTTTGTGTCATTTTACCCGGATTGCTACTTCAAAACCATCAAAACGTATTGCCGTTTTATCCCTCGCAGGACTTGGAGAATTCCATCTCCACCTGCACCGAACCATGCATGAACATATGGATGATCAATCGCCATTGAGGGGAGCATATCCGCTGCCTCTAAAAACCTCATGATGACTTCATCAAGACCAACCATGCGTCGATTGGATACCGTAAGCGTTTTTATCGCTATTTTTTATTTACTTATTAACTTTTTAGCGGTAATTCTGTGAACATGCGTGTTTTTATAATACTAGCATTATTAATTTCTTTTGGAGCCAGCGCTTATACGAGCGCCGCAATGGCATCCATGCCGGAACATAATTGCCTTCAAGAAATAGTAGGGAATGATAGCACGCCTAATTCACAGGATCCTTGTGACAAAAGCGATGCTCATGATCATAAGCAGTGCGATTATTGTCTGAATTGTTGTTTTCATACTCAGATTGTAATTCCATCATTCTCTTATCCATATGACTTGTCGTTTGTTAATAACGCTCAATTCATAATAAAAGCAGAGTACTTGCCCTCTACAGATCCGCAAGGTCTTAAACGCCCACCCCGTCTTTAATGTTCGCAGGATAATTGCGCCTGTAATTTGCGTAAGCTCTTTTAAGAGCGAGCGTTTTTCTATGAACATTATTTAGACGGAAACAACCATGAAACTTAAATATATTATTGCTGTAATGGCTTTACTGTTGCCGCTCCAAACGGCCAAAGCAGAAACAATATCACTGGAAACAGTAATTGAGCAGGCTTTACAAAACAGCCCTGAAACCGCTCGTATTTTAAACGATGTGGCGGGCGCACAAGCTCAAGCCTTTGACATTGAAACGCTCGACAATCCAAAAGCAGAAATTAACGTTACTGCGATTAAAGGCGATGATGAAAGCCGAATAGCCGAGATTGAACTGGAGCAACCTTTAAAGCTCTCTAATTTTGGATCACGCACAAATTATGCCGAAGCGCTGCGCCGAACAGCCAGCATTGAGCACAAGGCACAAATGCTTGAGCTAATTCATTCAATCACGCGGGGCTATGCTTCTTACTGGGTTTTGCAAGAGCAAGAAAAAATTCTCGCCGCGAATGTCGATTATGCCAATAGGAAACAACGGCTTGTTGAACAAGCCGCGAAAGAAGGGCGTGTTGATGCCTCAGATGCCAAGGTTTTTATGGCCGAAGCGCTGCGGCTTGAAGAGCAGCTCCGCGTTATACGCGCCAGAAAAACAAGCGGCGCATCTAATCTGTTGCGCATGGCGGGCATGGAACAAACAAGTTTTGACGCTGCGCGCCCTAAAAGTCCTGAAATACCAAATTTAGCAACCTTAACTGGAGCAGCAGGAAATGAAGGTTCTATCAGCAGTCTTTTGGAAGCACGGAAAGCGTTAGCTGAAAGGCGCTATGCTGTGGCTCGTCAGGATGCGGGTTTTTCAGAATTTGCACCGCGCGCTGTTATTGAGCGTAATTTTGATGAAGACAATACAACTGTTTTGCTTGGGGTCAGTTTGGCTATTCCGATTTGGGATCGCAATAATGCTGAAGTCTCCAGAGCGATAGCGGAGCGCCGCTTGGCACAAAGTAATTTGAACGCTCTGAATGAGCAGAATTTTGCGAATGTTCTTGCCGCAGCGTATGAGCAAGCCAAAGCGACACAGATTTCCGCTTCAACCTATCGTAATAAAATCGTGCCCGCATGGAACGATGTAGGAACCATTACTGATAAGAAATTCAAGAATGGTCAGGCTTCGATCCTCGATCTGTTTCAGATGCGCGAACGGATTGTAAGCGTCCAGAGTGAAGCCCTGCAAACATACTTAAATTCTATTGAGGCGCGTATTGAGTTAGAGAGCTTAATCGGCCAAAGCCTTACTGACATAAAGGAATAAAGACATGAAAAACATTATAACTGTTCTTGCTTTTATAG
>CAXHFH010000068.1:0-13138 GCA_964015995.1 uncultured Alphaproteobacteria bacterium | reverse complement strand
CCTCTGGATTCGTCGGCAGCGTCAGATGTGTATAAGAGACAGGTGCTAGGTTGTTAGTTGCTGTCCCGCCGGCCCGAAAATGGTTTTAAACATCGGTGCAAGAACCTTCGTTTCGGATAGCCAGTCTGCGAATTCACTGCCTGTATTGGGTGGCCCAAGCATAACAACTTTGCCGAGGTTTTTTGGTTTTTTGCGTGCGATGTAATAACGCGCAATTAGCCCACCCATAGAATGGGTGACGAAATTTAAAGTGATGTCATCGTGATAATCGGGGCTGCTGGTTATTTGCTCATGTACGAAGTCACTTAAACCTTCTAAGTTCTGTTCGCGCGAAGGGTAGAGGATGTTAAGCGTGACAAAGCCGTTTTTCTCGAACAGATTATTCATGAACTGCATATCAAGCTTACTGCGCAAGATTCCATGCAATAAAATAACCATTTCTTTCTTTGGCTCTTCTTTCATGTAATTCACCTCTGGTTTATGGTTTGTACAAGACAGTAAAAATAATGCACAGAATAAGGGCAACAAAGCAAGCGCGTAGTGATGAGAGTTTATGCTGCGCATTGCATGCCTGCGAGCCATTCTTCCAAAGAGCTTTTCGCGATATCTGTGTAAACTTTTTTGCGGTCTTTGCCTTTTAATTTTTTGCGTCTGCCGCTGGGTTGTGTTGGGCGCATTAATTCATCCGCAGGCAACGGAAACAGGCCAAAGTTGACATTCATAGGTTGAAATGTTGCAGCCTCAGCGCCGCCGGTAACGTGATTGAGGAGGGCGCCGTGCGCCGTGTTTAGGGGCGGCTTTTCAATGGGTGAGTTGAGGATTTCTGATGCAGCAAAGCGACCTGCTAAAAGGCCAATAGATGCGCTTTCTACATACCCCTCACAGCCTGTGATTTGTCCAGCAAAACGAACATTAGGAAGCGCTTTTAATCGCAGCATATTATCAAGTAACTTCGGGGAGTTTATGAATGTGTTGCGATGCAGTCCACCAAGGCGTGCAAACTCGGCATTTTCTAATCCGGGGATCATGCGGAAGACCCGGACTTGCTCTCCATATTTCATTTTTGTTTGAAAGCCGACGATATTATAGAGCGTACCAAGCGCGTTATCCTGACGCAATTGAACCACGGCGTATGCGCGTTCATCAGTATGTGGGCTTGTTAATCCGACAGGCTTCATAGGGCCGAAACGCAGTGTTTCGATACCACGCGAGGCCATAACCTCAATGGGCATGCATCCCTCGAAATACGGGGTGTCTTTTTCCCACTGTTTGAAATCACCATATTCAGCGTTGAGCAATTCTTGAATGAATGTTTCGTATTGCTCCTTATTCATGGGGCAGTTCAAATAGTCCTTACCCGTACCGGCGGGGCCTGCCTTGTCATAGCGTGACTGGAACCAGCATGTGTCCATATCGACACTGTCTAGATGGACGATGGGGGCAATCGCATCGAAGAATGCCAATCCGTCCTCTCCCGTTAATTTTTGTATGGATTCGGCCAGTGGTGATGATGTTAGGGGGCCTGTGGCGATGATGGTTTGTTCCCAATCATCATTATCAATGGCCGTGACTTCATTGCGATCAATGGTAATGTTTGGGTGTGCTTCTAATGCCTCGGTAACGCCCGCAGAAAAAATATCACGATCAACTGCGAGCGCGCCACCTGCTGGGACGGCTGCTTTATCACCTTCACGCATAATGAGGGAGTCCATTTTACGCATTTCTGCGTGGAGCAAGCCAACGGCGTTATATTCTGAATCATCTGAGCGAAAGGAATTCGAGCACACAAGCTCTGCGCAGCCATCGGTTTGATGGACCTCAGTTTTGACGTTTGGGCGCATTTCATGCAAAACGACGTTTACGCCCATATTGGCGGCTTGCCATGCGGCTTCACTGCCTGCTAGGCCTGCGCCTACGATATGTAATTCTGTTTTTTTCATGGAAGATCAGTAGCAAAAACTAAGGGGGAGGGCAATTTAAAAGTGATGGTTTAGCTCCAGAATTCTTTGGTGTCGGGGACGCGCGCGAAGGCGATTTTTGTGCCGACATATCCTGCTGAGGTTTTTGGTGGGGTACCAAGGGATACGACTTCTTTTTGGTATTTGTTTTGCAAGATTTCCAAAGCTTGTGTCAAAGATTCATTTTTTACAGAAACTGCCCTGGATGTTTCCGCAGAAGATAGAAACATATCATCGGTAACCATATTGGCTGTGATGAGGTTAAAGAAAACAACAGATACTTTTTTTATCTTCAGTGCACCATGAAATGGGTCATGGTTACGTTCCGCGTAATGTATCATTTCCGCCCATAGCGCATCAACATATTCTAATAATGTAAACGGGTCTTGCGTAGCTTGTATGGGTAATTTTTTGGAAAGCTTTATACCTGATTTTGTGCGCAACGATACAGATATTGTGCGGGTGTGAAAAGTTTTGTTGCGCAATCTATGGGATGCTTTGATGGTGAGTTTTCTTAGTATTTGTTTTGCTTTTTCAGGGGCGCGTAAATTTGGATCAAGGATACGGCTATGGCCAATCATGGATGATTTTGTTGCGGGTTGTTCGAAGTCATATCCATGCAATAAATACCAAAACCTTTCCCCCTGAACGCTGCCGAATATTTTGCGCGCATGTTTGGGGGAGGTGTTCCAAAAATCTTCAATGCTCGATATGCCGGTCTTGTTTAGACGGCGTTCTATGTTGCGCCCTATACCCGGAATATCGGTGAGTTTTAAAGAGAACAAAGCATCAGGTAAGTCTTCCTGTGATAATATGGTCAATCCGTTAGGCTTTTGCATTTCGCACGCTATCTTCGCAAGTAAAGAGTTTGGTGCAAAACCAATGGAGCAATTAATCGCCTCTCCCACATTGTCCCATATCCCGTTTCTAATGTTGCTGGCTGTTTTTTTTGCTGCGTCTATGTTGCGTTTTCCGGGGGGGAGGCGACTTGAAAGTTCATCAATAGACCAGACTTTATTGATTGGGGTGTGCTTGATGACTTCTTTGAGGATTTTATGATGGTAAGCCACATAAAAGTCATGGCGTGCTAATGTGCATTTCAGATGCGGGCACATTTTTTTTGCATCTTTTATGATTGTTCCGGTCTTGATGCCATAGGCTTTGGCTTCATAACTGGCGGCGATGGCGCAAGTATAATCCGTTTCCATCGGCGTGACGGCGACAGGCTTACCGCGCAGTGCCGGCTGCTCTTGTTGTTCTACGCTTGCGAAATAGCTGTTCAAATCCATGAATAACCATTTTATGCCGGGTTCACGTTGCATGCTCTTTGCCTTGATTGATGATAAGGGAATTTGCCATATGAAAAAGAACAAATCAAGAACATTCTTGTGCTTGCCAAGGGGGATGTAAATATGTTCAAATATTATAAAGGGTTAGGTAATGGACACATATCAATTTAGCGCACCGGAAGAAGACGTTTTCAGGCTATGGCGGGCTGTGTTCGCGCTAGTTCATGTTGACGGCACCTTTACAGAAGAAGAGCAAAATTACATTAAACAAATCATCGAGACGTTTGCATTTACCGAAGACCAAAGACAAACAATTGAGCAAGACATTAAAGACAAGGCCAGCGTCATACAGTTATTTGCAGATATTCACGATGAAGATAATCAAAGGCAATTTTTTGTTATGGTGCGGACGATTGCATGGTGCGATGGCTATTTGCATGAAGCAGAGCAAGAGGTTATGCAAAAAATTGTGAATAAGCTTGGTGAGAAAGCTCAAAAATTTGAAAAGGAATTGCGTTGGTTGGAGCGCAAGCCCATTATGACCGAAGGACAAAGCTCCGGAAAACCGGAGGATGACCTCATGCAGCTTGTTTTAAAGAAAATGTCAGCGTTTTACAGGGAAAATATAATATGACCGATGGTGTAAATGACAGTGCGTTTTATATGTGGCGGACGCTTGTCGCCGTTGCGCATGCCGATAATATCGTCACAGATGAAGAGATAGAGTTTATTGCCCGCGTGATGGAAGATGTTGATTTTTCTGATGCGCAAACAGAAACACTGAAAGACGATATCGTGAATGCTAAAGACGTTAGCGATATGTTCGCCGGTATCAAAAATCAGCAGGATCGTATTCAGTTTTTTGACTTTGCTCGTGACTTAGTTTGGGTTGATGGTGATTTCGCATCAGAAGAGCAAAGCGTTATGATAGAGCTTTATCAGCAGCACATCAAAGAAACGGATGTCGATGGGTTAATTGGCCAAACACATCTGGAATTTGAGGAAGATTTCATACCCACTCGGAAACAGCCGGTTCCTGATAAAAAAACAGGGTTTAGAAATATTTTTTCTTCTCTGGGGCAGCTTTTAGCTAATTCCAATAAGGATTAGCATTCAAGGGAAAATACTTGTTTCTATGAATGATTGATGGAGCTTATATGAGCCATTGGCGTGGTGCATCGTATATTGTTTGCCATCAAACGATAATAACGCCATGTGCGCACGTTCTTGTTTTCCCGAGACATAAACGCCAATATCCTGCCACCCTTCTGTTTTCGACTTACTGATGTGAAAGGGGGGGCGAACCGATTGTATTTCACCGAGCACAGAAAACCCATCAGGGTGCCCACGTAGTACCAAGAGGGTGCACCCGTGCATGTCACACCATTGTCCGTATGGGGTTTTGAAATAGACAATGGCATCATGCAGGCCATCATTATTGAGATCTTTTTTCATGAAATCATATTGTGAGTATGGTGGCGCGTTTTTATGCGCCAGATAATCGCGCATAGCTACTTTCACATGACCGTCATCTAGGCGCACTGTTTTGTCATGCTGTGCAAGAGGGAGCAAGGGAGAGCTATTCTTTTGTGTGCTGTGCGTATGCGCATTACAGCTGGAGAGAAAGCCTAGGAACAGTATGAGAGCGGCGAAATGACGTTTGTTTCGTGAGAACATAGAAACCTAATATGATTATAATGCAGGTGCGATGTTACCGTTGCAGTAGATTCGTGTATAGCATTCTTTTGAAAAGCGGTTGCCTTATCAAAAAGGGATATTATAGTGTGTTTTTCTAAAACTGGGTCAAAAGTAAGGATCAGTTAATGACTTTTGTTGTAACAGACGCGTGTGTCCGCTGTAAATATACCGATTGTGTTGAAGTGTGTCCGGTTGATTGCTTCTATGAAGGTGAAAACATGCTTGTTATTCATCCTGATGAATGTATAGATTGTGGGGTGTGCGAGCCGGAATGCCCGATTGAGGCCATCTTGCCAGACACAGAGAATGGCGCAGAGAAATGGGTAGAGATTAATCGTAAGTACGCTGAAGAATGGCCGAACATTACGCTTAAGAAAGACGCGATGCCCGAAGCCGAAGAAATGAAAGATAAAAAAGATAAGTTCGAAACGGACTTTAGCGAAAAGCCGGGCGAAGGTGATTAAGGCTTAGGTGCACATAAGGTTCATTTTAAAAAGGGCCAGGCACCGTTGTAACGGTTTTATTTAAAGACAAATGTAAATTGTAATCTTTTAAGAGGAGATACCATATGACTTTCCCAGCCATCAAAAACACAGAAAGCCCGTTAAAAGCCAACGCTGAATCACGCGGCCGTATTTATGACAGTATTTTGGACACGATTGGTGCGACGCCGCTTGTGCGTGTGCCACGGTTTACTGAAAAGCACAATATTCAAGCTGATATTCTTGCCAAATTGGAATTCTTTAACCCCGTAGCATCCGTTAAAGACCGGATTGGTTTTGCGATGATCGAAGATGCGGAAAGCAAAGGAAAGATTCAGCCCGGTAAAACTGTTTTGATTGAGCCAACGTCTGGAAATACGGGGATTGCACTGGCCTTTGTTGCAGCAAGTAAGGGCTATCGTTTGATTTTAACAATGCCCGAAAGTATGTCGATTGAGCGTAGAAAAATGCTGCGTTTTTTAGGGGCGGAGCTCGTGCTAACACCGAAAGAAAAGGGCATGTCCGGTGCAATCGCAAAAGCGGAAGAATTATTGAATGAGTATGATAATTCATTTTCGCCGGGGCAATTTGATAATCCTGCTAATCCGCAAATTCACCGCGAAACAACTGCGGAGGAAATCTGGAATGATACAGATGGTGGTGCAGATATCTTGATATCCGGTGTTGGTACAGGCGGTACATTGACGGGAACATCACAAGTTTTGAAAGAACGTAAGCCGGAATTTAAAACATACGCGGTTGAGCCGGAAGAAAGCCCTGTGATTGGTGGTGGTCAACCGGGGCCGCATAAAATTCAAGGGATTGGTGCAGGTTTCATTCCATCCATCCTTGATACGGACCTTATTGATGGCTCTGTCACAATAGATAGCGAGACAGCCCTTCAAACGGCGCGCGATGTTGCAAAGTTAGAGGGTATTCCATGTGGTATATCTTCAGGTGCGGCTTTTGCTGCGGCGAAAATAGTTGCAGAAATGCCGGAAAATAAAGGAAAGCAGATTGTTGTGATTATTCCTTCATTCGCGGAGCGTTATATATCCAGCCCGTTATTTGATGGCATCGAATAATAAGCCGAAATGAACCTGAAATGAAAAGTCTAAGGGGCGTGAATATGTGCCCCTTTTTCTATGCCTAAGCTGCTTTATCATCAACACCAAGTTTCTCTTTTAGGGAAGAACTTGACGTTGTGTATTCAAAACGAAGTTTGGCATCAGGGCGACAGTATTTAAAGGCTTGGCGCGCCATAAGAGCGGCTTCGTGAAACCCTGAAAGAATAAGTTTTAATTTCCCGGGATAGGTGTTGATATCGCCAATAGCGAAAATACCGCTATGTGACGTTTCGAATTTCTCGGTATCAACAGGGATCAGGTTTTGATCAAGGTTCAAACCAAAATCAGCAATAGGGCCAAGCTTCATAGTGAGGCCAAAGAAAGGAAGCAATGTGTCGCATTCCAGTGTCTTTAGGTTTTTATCCTGATCTTGAATTTCTATCGCGTTAAGTTGTCCGTTGTCACCGATAAGGTTTTTAACCTGACCCAGTTGAAATGCCATTGCACCTTTATCAACAAGCTCACGCATTTTTGTAACGCTGTCAGGCGCAGCGCGGAATGAATCGCGTCTATGAATGAGTGTTATCTTCTTTGCAATAGGCTGTAGGTTAAGGCTCCAGTCAAGCGCAGAGTCGCCGCCGCCAACAATGACGATCTCTTTGTCTTTGAACAGGTTCATTTGACGCACGGCGTAAAACACGGACTGCCCTTCAAATGCGTCAATATTCGGGATAGGGGGCTTTTTCGGAACGAAACTTCCGCCACCTGCTGCAATAATGATGCAAGTGGCATCAAAAACAGTGCCGACATCCGTTGTTAGGCGCCATTTTCCATTATTGAGTTTTTCAAGTTTTTCGGCCATTTGCTGAAAATGGAACACCGGATCAAATGGTTCAATTTGCTCCATAAGACGGTCTGTAAGCTCTTGCCCTGTAATAGTCGGATAGGCCGGAATGTCGTAGATAGGCTTTTCGGGATACAATTCTGCGCATTGTCCGCCGGGACGATCAAGGATATCAATTAAATGACACTTCATATCAAGAAGCCCCATTTCAAAAACGGTGAAAAGTCCGCATGGACCTGCGCCGATGATAACTGCGTCTGTTTCAATGATCGAAGATGTACTGCTCATATCCGTATCCAGTATTTGTTTAGGTGTTGATGTCATAGAATATTAGGCCATTTAAGTAAAGGTGCTTTCACAAGCTTTATTACTGTGTTTTCTTTTTCAAGTCATAAAGAATGTCTAAGGCTTCGCGCGGTGACAGACTATCGGGATCTATCGCGCCAAGTGCACTTTCTATGGCTGAAGGCTTTGGCGGCTCTATGTTTGTTTCAAACAGCGGTAGGTCCTTGATGATTTGTTCTGGTGTATTATCACGTTCATTCGTCGTTAGGCGCTTCAGAATAGTTTCAGAACGCTCAATGACAGCTTTAGGTAACCCCGCGAGTTGTGCCACATGCACGCCATAAGAGCGGTTTGCTTGCCCTTGTATGACCTTATGCATGAAAACAATGGTGTCGTTCCATTCCTTCACCTGCACCGTGTAGCACGATAAATGGTCAAGAGCACCGCTGAGGGTGGTGAGTTCGTGGTAATGCGTTGCAAAGACGCATCGGCTTTTATTGATGTTATGGAGATACTCCACGCAAGCCCACGCAATGGAAAGCCCGTCATAGGTGGCCGTGCCGCGGCCGATCTCATCGAGGATAACCAAAGAACGTTCTGTTGCTTGATTTAAAATGGCGGCTGTCTCCACCATCTCCACCATGAAGGTCGACTGTCCGCGTGCTAAATCATCTGAGGCACCGACACGACTGAAACATTTATCAATAACGCCGATATGTGCGTTTTCTGCGGGAACGTAGCATCCGATTTGCGCCATAACGGCGATGAGGGCGTTTTGGCGTAAGAATGTTGATTTACCCGCCATATTCGGCCCGGTCAGCAACCATAGACGCTTTTTGAGCGTTAAATCGCAGTCATTCGGCACGAATGTTTCGCTTTGCTCTTTCAGAAATGCTTCAACAACGGGGTGACGGCCTTGGTTGATTTCAAAATGAAGGCTTTCATCCACGGTAGGGCGCGTATAGTCCATATCTTGCGCTAATTGTGCAAATGCTGCACTTATGTCGATAATAGATAGGGCAGAGGTTATAGATTTAATATTCTCCGATTGAGCTGACACAGTAACGATAAGATCATCAAAAAGAGATGTTTCAAGCGCATTGATTTTATCAGACGCGCTAAGGATGTCGCGCTCAAGTTCTGCAAGCTCTGTGGTTGTAAACCGCACTGCATTAGCCATTGTTTGGCGGTGAATGAATTTGTGTGCGTGCTCGGGGTTATCATCATTCGCAGAAACCATGAGGGAATCGGCACGCTTTGCAGGTACTTCGATGAAATATCCAAGAACATTGTTATATTTAATTTTCAGTGGGTCGACCTTAGAAATGCTGCGATATTTTGATTGGAGTGATGCTATTGTGCTGCGGCTATTATCGCTTAGTGAGCGTAAATCATCTAACCGTTTTGAAAATCCTGTTTTTATGTAACCGCCATCCTTAAGTGAGGCGGCAGGGTTATCAACCAGTGCGATTTTAAGTGTGTCATGCGCGGCGGCAAGCATTGGTTGTTGGCTTAAAGATTGAAAGACATCATCATAACTTTTCAGTTTACCCTTATTGGCCTGCAATTCTGCGCGAATGAGTTCCGCTTGAGATAGGCCATCACGAATAACACCAAGATCTCGCGGACTTCCGCGACCAAGGGTGATACGGGATAGGGCGCGATCCATGTCCGGAATATTGTGCAAAAAATTACGTATAATGTCCCTGAGAGAGGATTGTTGCAAAAAGCTTTCTACACGGTTTAATCTGCCTTCGATTTCAGTCGTATTTGTAAGCGGTGCAGATAAATAGGCCTGCAAAAGGCGTGCACCTGCACCCGTCAGTGTTTTATCAATGGTATGGAGCAGGCTGCCTTTGCGCTCACCTGATAATGTTCGCGTAATTTCGAGGTTTTTGCGTGTTGCGGCATCAATTTCCATGATGGCGCTCGACAATACTCTTTGCGGTTTTGCGATATAGGGAATTTTACCTTTTTGCGTGCGCGATACATATTCCAGTAGGGCGTGGATGGCCTGTATTTCGGATTTTTCAAAGTCACCGAGCCCGTCGAGCGTTTTTAAATCATATATTTTGGCGATATTCTGCGCAGCATCGTCACTTTTAAAGAGAATATCAGGCTGGCGCGTTAGTTTATCTTTAAATGATGAGATAAAATCATCAAAATGCTTGGCAAAATCATCTGAGACGATGATCTCAGCCGGATCTATGCGCTCTATTGTTGATGTGAGGGCATTATTAGAGCATGTTTGAACCGTTAATGAGCCTGTCGAAAGCTCTATCCATGCTATGCCGTAGTGTGAATTACTATATGCGATGGAGCACAAGTAGTTGTTACCGCGCGCCTCAAGCAAGTGATCCTCGGTTAATGTGCCTTGCGTAACAATACGCATAGCTTCACGCGAAACCAAGGCTTTAGAAGGGCTTTTGCCTGCCTTTTTGGCTCGGGCTTTTGCTTCTTCAGGAGTTTCAGTTTGTTCACAAACGGCAACTTTATGGCCGGCGCGGATTAACTTCGCCAAATACGGTTCATAGGCATGAAAAGGGACACCGCACATGGCAATGTCAGTGCCATTAGATTTGCCGCGTTTCGTTAATGTTATGTCGAGGACTTGTGACGCGACAACGGCATCATTGTAAAAAAGCTCGTAGAAATCCCCCATACGATAGAATAAAAGACAATCATCATGATCTTCCTTGAGTACATGATATTGCGCCATCATCGGGGTATGCCCCTCAGCTAGAAAGGATTCGATCCTTTTATCGTAATCAGTATTTGTTATGCTTGTATTTTTTTTACTGGCAAGCGCCATGATCAAGCTTTCTTACTTTAATCTTTTCCCGTTGAACCAAAGCCACCGTCACCACGTTCTGTGTTCTCTTCCAGCTCAGAGACAACCTTCCACTTAACACTTGAATAGCGTTCAACAACCATTTGAGCGATACGCATGCCGCGCTGGATCGTAAATGGCTCTTTTCCATGATTGATTAAAATAACACTGATTTCACCGCGATAGTCGGCGTCGATGGTTCCTGGTGTGTTCAAAACTGTGACACCATGATTGATGGCTAAACCTGAACGTGGCCTAATTTGTGCTTCAAATCCTTTCGGTAGAGCAATAGATAAGCCTGTCGGGACGAGTACACGATCTCCTGCACCAAGTTCTATGGCATCTTCTAACGCGGCTGTTAAATCCATGCCTGCTGATTCTGTCGTGGCATAAGTCGGTAATTTTAAGCCAACAGCATGATCCAAAGGTTTGAGTTCGACCTCAATATCATCTTTATTGATAAAGTCCATTATGCTTGCCTTGTTTTTTCAGTTTCAAAATGCGTTACGATTTTATCGACCAAACGCGTTGCAATGCGTTTTTTCGATGCTCGTTCCCATGTTTCTGTTTCGCGATTAGATAAGAAATATATTTGATTTTCGTCTGAACCAAAAGCCCTTTCATGACCTAATTCATCTTTACCGACATGATTGGCTAAAATCCAATCACAGCCTTTGGTTTTTAATTTCGTTTGGGCGTTTTTTTCAACATCTTGCGTTTCTGCGGCAAAGCCGATAACCAGATCAGGCCTTTTTTGGGGATGATTAGAGAGTGTTTTTAGAATATCGGTCGTTTCTGTAAGGTCGAGTGATGGCGGCGCCTTGTTGTCTTTCTTGATTTTCTTGGTTTGAGGCGTTTTCGCAGTCCAATCACTGACTGCGGCGCTGCAGATGCAGATCTCTGCCGGCAAAGCTCCGGTCGTCGCGTTGAGCATATCTTCCGCCGTTTCAACAGGAATGCAGTTTATGTCGGACGGCGTAGCTAGGTTATTAGGCCCTGCGATTAAGGTAACCTCAGCTCCGGCATGAGAGAGCGCTTGTGCAATGGCGTAACCTTGCTTGCCGGATGAACGATTGCCGATAAAACGCACCGGATCAATCGGCTCAAAGGTTGGGCCAGCCGTTACAATGGCACGCTTTCCTTTTAAAGGTCTTTCAAAAAAAAAATCTTTGATGGCGTTTAGAATGTCTTCCGGCTCGCTCATGCGCCCCATGCCGGTTTCACCGCATGCCATGTCACCTTCAGTCGGGCCAATGGTTAAAATCCCGCGTTTATTGAGCGTATGGAGATTGGCTTGAGTAGCAGGATTGTTCCACATTGCGTGGTTCATGGCCGGAGCAATGAGGATCGGTTTATTCGCTGCGAGTAGGGTCGTTGAAGCAAGGTCATTGGCAATGCCGTGTGCCATTTTGGCCATGATGTCCGCGCTTGCGGGGGCAATCACGATTAAATCATTTTCTCGGCTCAGACGGATATGCCCCATTTCTGTCTCATCAGTTAACGACCATAAATCGTTATAGACTTTATTCTCGGAAAGAGAGGCAACGCTGAGAGGTGTGACAAACTGTTCCCCGCCTTTTGTAAGCACGCATGTGACGTTACCGTTGTTTTTACGGATAAGGCGGATAAGGTCGAGCGTTTTATACGCCGCAATGCCGCCTGATATAATCAGTAATATGCGCTTGTTTTCTAACATGTTGAAACCTTATCAATATAAGAGCAGTAAAGAAAAAGCCTTACTAAAAAGCAAGGCTTTTTTCGATTAGAATTTTGTAAAAGCTTACTGGCTTGAATCCTGTGTAACGCTTGTAATGACTTGTGTCACGATATTGGTCGCTCCACCCGGGCTACCACCTGCGTTGATCAGATCAGTTGCAGCTTGGCCAGCGTCTTGTGTTCCGAATTGACCAGATGCATTACCAACCATGCCTGTGACAGCGCTCTGGAAATTCAGCATTTCCTGAAGAGGCCCACTAATCGCAGCGGTTAGTAAGCTTGTCGCAGCCTGCGTTAAAACCCCAATCACTTCACCAACGAATGGGATGTTCGGTATGATTGGAATAATTTCTGAAGGCAAAGATACCACGGATTGGATAACCTGTGAGATGATAACACCTGCACTGATATCTCCGCCAATAGCGCCTGCAAATGCACCTTGTAAACCTTGTGTAAGGTTACCAAGTCCTGCACCGCCCATAGCACCGGATATTTGTCCGGTTAAGAAACCACGTGCTGCCGCTTTCGCATTCTCAGGATTGGTTGCATTTTGAACAATCGTTTGAATGTTACCAACAGAGTTTGTTGCTGCGGTTTGAGCTGCTTGTATAATATTTCCACTAGACTGCTGAACAGTTGTTTCTGCACCAGTGACTGCTTGCTCAAGCATCGAGCCGGCTTGCCCTGATTCCATTCCAGGAAGCCCCGCCGCACCAGCTTGTGCATCAGAACTCATGTTCGCGGCCTGCTGTGTCGCGTTGTTCAGATCTGTACCAGTATTTGTTGGGTTGTTGGCAATGACCTGATTGAGCTGATTAGCCAAGTCTTGTGTGTCAGCAGCTTGTTGAGCTGCTGCATTTGCGGCTGTTTGCAACTGATCGGCTGCGGCTTGTGCCTGTGCTGCAACTTGTGCGTCAGCAGTAGCTCTGTCTCTTATACACATCTGACGCTGCCGACGAATCCAGAGGT
>CAXHFH010000067.1:0-13141 GCA_964015995.1 uncultured Alphaproteobacteria bacterium | reverse complement strand
GGTGCTGTCGCCGTCCTGTTCCTGTTCGTTGTGATGATGCTCGATATTAATTTTACAGACCTTCGAAAAGGGGCCATGCACTATGTACCCGTAGGTATCATTACTGGTGGTATTCTTTTATTCGAACTAGCGACGGTTTACACATACTGGCAGTTTGCGCCGAATGTACAAGAAAACCTCGCACAAGCAATAGACAGCACAGCGACTGTTCCAAATTCAGAAGCCATAGGGCTTGTGCTCTACACAGATTATGTCTTCCCGTTTCAAATGGCAGGGCTTATTTTGTTTATTGCGATGATTGGCGCAATTGTTCTTACGCATCGGACACGCCCGGGAGTGCGGAAGCAGAAAGTGTCTGATCAACAATCACGTAAACCTGAGGATGTTCTCGAGATTAAAAAAGTAACGTCTGGGACAGGGATATAATCAATGGAAAATGTAGATATCATAGGAATGGAACATTTTTTAGTCCTCGCCGGCTTGTTATTTACAATCGGTGTATTTGGCATATTTTTGAACAGGAAGAATGTTATTGTCATTTTAATGTCCGTTGAATTAATGCTTCTGGCTGTGAACATTAACTTCGTTACGTTTTCGGCCTACCTTCATGATCTTACAGGTCAAATATTTGTGATGTTCACATTGACTGTTGCCGCAGCAGAGGCCGCAATTGGCCTTGCTATTTTGGTTGTCTTCTTCCGCAACAAAGGTTCGATTGATGTTGAAGACTTATCGGAAATGGGGGGGTAATCAAAAATGGAATTACTCGCTGTTTTCCCGCCGCTGTTTGCTTTCTTAATCGCAGGACTGTTCGGTAAACAAATTGGAGACAAAGGTGCACAATTTGTAACCTGTGTCGGCGTTATCTTAGCTGCTATTGTGTCTATTTCGTTGTTTTTCAATGTTATTCTCACACCCAATATGGTGGATGATGCTTATACAACGGTGTTGGTTTCATGGATAACATCCGGTGATTTCAATGTTCAGTGGGCTTTGAAAATTGATCAACTCAGCATTGTGATGATGTGCGTTGTGAATATTGTTTCTGCTTGTGTGCATGTTTATTCAATCGGCTATATGAGCCATGATGAACATAAAGCAAGGTTTATGGCTTATTTGAGCTTGTTCACATTCGCAATGCTTATGCTTGTTACGGCAGATAACCTACTACAGCTATTCTTCGGTTGGGAAGGTGTTGGTGTTGCCTCGTACCTATTGATTGGGTTTTGGAACCATAAACACTCTGCTAATGCTGCGGCTCAGAAAGCGTTTATCGTAAACCGCGTAGGTGATTTTGGCTTAGCCTTGGGTATCATGGCAACATTTGTTGTATTTGGAACAATCGAATTCGCACAGATATTTAGTAATCCAGAGCAGTACGCAGAGGCCACGATCAACTTCCTTGGTTTTGATTTCCATGCTTTAACCGTTATTTGCTTGCTGTTATTCACTGGCGCAGTCGGTAAATCTGCGCAACTTGGTTTACATACATGGCTTCCTGATGCGATGGAGGGGCCAACACCTGTTTCCGCACTTATCCATGCGGCGACTATGGTTACGGCTGGTGTTTTCCTTGTTGCACGTTTTTCACCAATTTTTGAATTTGCCCCCATTGCGCTGATGGTTGTAACTGTATTTGGAGCAACCACAGCATTTGTGGCTGCCACTATTGGTATGACACAGTTTGATATCAAGCGCGTCATTGCGTATTCAACGATGAGCCAGCTTGGTTATATGTTCTTTGCACTCGGTGTATCGGCTTACTCCGCTGCCATTTTCCACCTAATGACACACGCATTCTTTAAGGCTCTGCTATTCCTTGGTGCCGGTTCCGTTATTCACGCTATGTCCAATGAACAAGATATGCGTAATATGGGCGGTATCTGGAAGAAAATCCCTATGACCTACACAATGATGTGGATCGGCTCATTGGCGTTGGCTGGTGTCTGGCCTTTCGCGGGTTACTTCTCTAAGGATATCGTCCTTGAAGCCGCATGGGCCGACCATTCATGGTTTGGGCATTATGCCTATTGGATGGGTATAGCCGCGGCATTCATGACCGCGTTCTATAGTTGGCGTCTTATCATTATGACATTCCACGGTAAGCCGCGCGCAAGTGAAAAAGTGATGAGTCACGTCCATGAATCGCCTTCTGTTATGATGATGCCACTTCTGGTTCTGGCAACGGGCGCTATTATGGCAGGGAGCATATTCTATGGCGGGTTTGTTGGTTCAGCCTACAGCCATCATGGTGACACGCATCATGGAAGTTCTGCGGTTACAGAAACACATGACTTAGAGCCCGCCGCAGGCGATGAGCATCATGACGATGAGGAAAGCCATCGCGAAAAAGATAAGCCTATGCTGAACCTTTGGTCACGCGATTATTTCTGGCATGAGGCTTTATTCGTACTGCCGCAAAACGACACAGTCGAAGCTGCGCACTCTGTTCCTTTTTGGGTCAAAAAGCTGCCGCTTGTTGTCGGTCTGTTGGGCATATTATGCGCGTATCTGATTTACATGGTTAAACCAGGTTCTTCCGGAATTTTTGTTCGTTTGTTTAAGCCTTTACATGGCTTGTTCTTCAATAAATGGTTCTTTGATCAGATTTACGCCACGATTTTTGTAAAGCCGATGTTCTTATTGGGGCGCGTATTTTCGAATGGTGATAAAAGCGTCATTGATAAAGTCGGTGCAGATGGCTTTGCAGGTCTTTCTTGTCGAATAGCACATAACGTTTCAAAATTCCAAAGCGGTTACGTGTATCAATATGCGCTTGTCATGATTATCAGCTTGATATGTATTATTTCATGGTTTGTATTTAAGGCTGATCCATCATTTTATATGCCTGCTGACATGCCAACTGTAACTATTCCTGACGTTATAGTGGAAGGAGATGCACCATGAATGTAGCACCTGTTTTATCCATTATGATTTTCTTGCCACTTATCTGTGCGGCCATGGTTGCCCTTATACGCGGGGAAAAAGGTGATGAAGAAATTATTGAAAAAAATGTTAAGCATTTGACATTCTTCAGTTCTGTTTTCGTGCTCGCCTTCGGTTTGTTCATGTATTATGGATATGACCCGTCGAAAACTGATTTTCAGTTTGTTGAAAATTACGCGTGGTTAGGTGACGCAGGCATTAATTATCACCTAGGCGTTGATGGTATATCCCTGTATTTCATTCTGCTGTCTGTTTTCCTTACCCCCATCTGTATCCTAGCCAGCTGGAATTCTGTTAAAACACGAGTCAAAGAATACATGATCGCGTTTTTAATCCTCGAAAGCTTTATGATCGGAACCTTCGCGGCGCTAGACTCTGTTTTGTTCTATGTTTTCTTTGAAGGTGTCCTGATACCGATGTTTTTAATCATTGGTGTGTGGGGTGGGCCGCGGAAGATATATGCGTCATATAAATTCTTCTTATACACGTTGCTTGGTTCAGTATTGCTACTGCTAGCACTACTTACTCTATTCTCACAAGTTGGTACCACGGACATTCCGACACTAATCGCGAACCCCGTTGATGTGGGTTTACAAAAATGGTTATGGTTAGCGTTCTTTGCTAGTTTTGCTGTAAAAATGCCTATGTGGCCTGTCCATACATGGCTTCCTGATGCACACGTTGAAGCGCCGACTGCAGGCTCTGTAATACTTGCCGGCGTTTTGTTGAAAATGGGTGGCTACGGGTTCTTGCGTTTTTCACTCCCCATGCTCCCTGATGCAAGCATATATTTTGCACCGATGGTTATTTGGCTCAGTGTTATTGCAATCATATACACATCGCTTGTAGCACTTGTTCAAGAAGACATGAAAAAGCTAATTGCTTATTCATCTGTAGCGCATATGGGGTTTGTAACCATCGGCATATTTAGCTTCACGCACCAGGGTATAGAAGGCGCTGTATTTCAGATGATCAGTCACGGAATTATTTCTGCGGCATTATTCTTGTGTGTTGGTGTGGTCTATGATCGATTACACACACGCGAAATAAGCCGATATGGTGGGATCGTAAAAAACATGCCCATATATGCAACGCTCTTTATGATTTTCATGCTCGGCTCTGTTGGACTTCCCGGAACCAGTGGTTTCGTTGGTGAATTCCTAGCGTTGCTTGGTATCTTTCAGGCCAATACTTATGCTGCATTCTTTGCAACCACCGGCGTTGTTTTGGGCGCTGCTTATATGTTGATGCTATACAGACGCGTTGTGTTTGGGCCACAAGATAACCAAGACGCAACCGAGATGTCTGATCTGAATACTTTAGAAAAGGCCATTTTATTGCCTTTAGTGATTTTAGTGTTTTATCTTGGTGTATTCCCTAATGTCGTACTTGAAAAAGTATCTCCTGCAGTCACAAGTCTTGTTGTTACATATCAAGAGCGTGCAATAACGGCAGAAGAAGTTTTAGAGAACTCATCAGACCTAATTGAAATCAAAACAAATACGCAGGAGGGCATACAATGATGGACACACTTAATGTCATGCTAATCATGCCTGAGATTTTTTTGATTATCACAGCCATAGGCTTTTTGATGGTTGGTGTTTTTCAAGGAAATAAGTCCACTGATGTCTTATGCTGGTCTGCATGCCTTGCGCTTACAATCGCAGCTATTATCATTATGCGTTCTAATTGGGATCAGCAATTTGCAATAAACAATATGCTTGTCATTGATGAGTTTGCTAGCATTGCAAAGCTTATTATTATCGTTGGCCTTATTGCGTCGCTCGCGCTGTCTGTTCAATATTTGTATCAAGAGCGCATTGCACGTTTTGAGTATCCTGTACTGGTTATGTTTGCCGGAGTTGGCATGATGTTCATGGTCTCCTCAACAAACTTCCTAAGCTTATATATGGCCTTAGAGTTACAATCACTAAGCTTATATGTGCTTGCAGCTTTTCATCGTAATTCGTTACGCTCAGGTGAGGCTGCTGCGAAATACTTTATCTTAGGGGCGCTTTCTTCGGGCATGCTGCTATTTGGTATTTCTTTAATTTATGGTTTCACAGGCAGTCTTGATTTTGTCACTATTCAAGATACCCTCAATAATATTCAAAATATTCCTCCTGGCTTTACAGTTGGTATGGTGTTCGTTCTCGCCGCATTAGTATTCAAAATATCTGCCGCACCGTTCCACATGTGGACACCGGATGTTTATCAAGGGGCCCCCACAAGCGTCACGGCATTTTTCGCAATCGCTCCGAAGGTCGCGGCTCTTGCACTTATTATTCGCTTGCTATTCACACCATTTGAAGCTGCGACAGATCAATGGATACAGATATTGTATTTTGTGTCTCTGGCATCTTTGTTATTTGGCTCTTTTGCTGCTATCGCTCAAACCAATATCAAAAGACTATTAGCGTATAGTTCCATTGGTAATATGGGTTACGCCCTGATTGGGTTAGTCGCCGGAACAGAGCTTGGCGTGGCATCGGTTCTTATTTTTATCTTTATATATATGGTCATGACAGCAGGTACCTTTACTATTGTAATGTGCATGCGCAGGGATGACATGGCTGTTGAAAAAATCAGTGACTTATCTGGTTTATCTAAAACACAGCCAGTTCTGGCTTATGCCATGGCAGCCTTAATGTTCTCAATGAGCGGCATTCCACCTTTGGCAGGCTTCTTCGGCAAACTCTTCATATTTAATGCCGCCGTAGCAAGTGGTTTTTATGTGTTGGCTGTGATTGGTGTTCTAGCATCGGTCGTGGCGGCATTTTATTACCTCAAAATTATCAAGGTCATGTTCTTTGATGATGTCGGTGACGTGTTTGATAGTAATATGGGATTAGAAAGAAAGCTTGTTTTGACATTTTCGTTGGTTTTCATTCTCGGTTTTATTTTTAGACCAATGTATGTTTTATCTTTCGCTGAAATCGCTGCGCATTCACTGTTCTAGGCTCTGCTGATATGCCGATAGAATGGTCCATTAATACATATAAAACACTACCAAGCACGCAAGACACTCTTAAAGGCATGCTCAAGGAAAATGCGACCTTGGCCGAAGGCTATGTCGTATTAACCAATCAACAGACCCATGGATATGGGCGTCATGGCAGGGCGTGGAAAGGTGATACAGGAAACCTATATATGTCTTTCCTTTTACGCCCGTCCCAAACGCTAGCCAATCCAGGACAGATCGCTTTAATTTGCGGCCTAGCATTGGCTCAAATCATAGAAAGAAACATTAAATCTACTGAAAAATTAATTCTGAAATGGCCGAATGACGTTCTAATCAACAATCAAAAGTGCGCAGGTATTTTAATTGAGCGCATTGATGATGGCTTTATTGTTGGCATCGGTGTGAACATTGCGAGTGTTTCACTTGACCATGCAACGCACCTAAATGCTCATAGCGAATCTGAAATCAAACACAATGTATTTTATCGTCAATTTTTTAATGTGCTTGATCAATTTTATACAGGCTGGCTGAATAAAGGCTTTGCATCATTCAGAGATATGTTTATAAACCGCACCTATCCGAAAGGTACACATATTGGCGTGAATATAGACAAACACAGAGTTACCGGAAAGTTTGATAATATCGATAAAGATGGAAGTCTGATTTTACTTTGTGATGAAACAGGTGATTTACGCAAAATAACATCGGGTGATGTTTTTTTAATGTGATATGCTTTCATAACAAAAAAAGAAGAGTAATGTGATATGCTATTAGCGATTGATGTTGGAAACACAAATACAGTTTTTGCTATCTTTAAAGCGAAAAACTTAACACACACTTGGCGATGTAAAACAGAAAGTTCACGCTCTGCGGATGAGTATGCCGTGTTTTTAAATCAGCTTTTTGACTTAGAAGGCATTGAATGGAAATATATAGAGGATGTGATCATCAGTTCGGTTGTGCCGGACACAAACTTTCACTTAACTAAATTCTGTGAAAAATATACTAAAGCCGAGCCATTATTCGTAGATTCACAATCCACGGATATCATTGTTGATCTGGATCAACCCAATGAAATCGGTGCGGACAGGCTCGTGAATGCCAACGCCGTAATTGCTCATTATCCATTACCTGCAATCGTTGTTGATTTCGGCACGGCCACTACGTTTGATATTATCGATGACGGTCATGTTTATCGCGGTGGTGTAATTGCCCCAGGCGTGCGCTTATCCGTCGAGGCCTTAGCACAAAAAGCAGCAAAACTACCTAATGTCGCCATCAGCAAGCCCCGTAAAGCAATTGGCAAAAATACGCAATCTGCTATGCGATCAGGTATGTATTGGGGGTATATCGGTATGATTGAAAAAATTATAGACAGTATTAAAGATGAGCTTGGCACAAAGCCTTACGTCATTGCAACCGGTGGCTTAGCGCCCCTTTATGCGGAGAGTACAAATTACATTGATACGGTTGATGAATCTCTTATCTTCAAAGGTCTTTATGAAATCCATAAAAAAAACAAATAGCTTAAATGAATATGCGCGAAATTTTTAACCCTGATGAATTATATTTTGTTCCCCTTGGTGGGAGCGAAGAATTTGGAGCAAATTTAAACTTATATGTTTGTAACGGTGAATTTCTTGCCATTGACTGCGGGATAGCATTCGCCGATGAGCGACATCCCGGTATTGATTTACTGCTGCCTGATCCGTGGTTGCTAGAAGATAATCGTGATAAGCTTCAGGGACTTATCATCACGCACGCCCATGAAGACCATATCGGGGCTGTTGCACACCTTTGGAACAGATTTCAATGCCCGATTTACACATCCAAATTTACGGCCGCCGTTCTTAGAAAAAAGTTTGACCAAGAAGGCTTAGAGGGCGTTGTCATAAAAACCATTGATCTGGAAAAGCCATTTCAAGTTGGCAATGAATTTTCATTAACGTTTATTCCGGTTTCGCATTCTGTGCCTGATAGTTGTTCTGTTTTCATAGAAACATCACATGGCAATGTCTTACATAGTGGCGATTGGAATCTTGACCCTGCACCTGTGATAGGGCGAAAAACAGAAGAACAAACATTTCGTGATCTCGGAAAAAAAGGCGTTATCGCCTATATCGGGGATTCAACTAACGCCGAGGTTGCCGGATATTCAGGATCAGAGGCAGACATCGCCACCGGCCTCGCCAATGAGTTTAAGAAATGTAAGAAAAAGATAGCCGTTACAACCTTTTCTTCCAATGTAGGACGCATGATCAGCATCGCCCGCGCCGCACAAGAAGTAGGGCGTAGCGTTGCGCTCATTGGACGTTCCTTACACCGTATGGCTGGCTGTGCGTATGAATGCGGTCTGATGGATGATATCCCCGATTTCTTAACCGAAGACGACCTTGCGCATATTCCTGATGAAAATATTGTTCTGATTGTTACAGGATCGCAGGGTGAGCACCGCGCAGCGTTGGCAAAAATCGCACGCGGCGAATATCGCTCTGTTTCTTTCAATAAAGGTGACACTGTTATCTTCTCTGCACGCGCTATTCCCGGGAATGACCGTAATATCAACACAGTGAAAAACAATTTAAGCGCGGCTGGTGTTGGTATTGTCACGCCAAAAGACACGAAGAATACAATTCATGTCTCGGGTCATCCTTGCCGTGATGAAATCGCAGAAATGCTGCAATTGGTAAAACCTGATTGTGTTATTCCAGTACATGGCGAACGCCTGCAACTTGATGCACAATCGAAACTTGCCCATGAATGCCAAATTAATCAAACGGTTGTCCCCAATAACGGGTCAGTGATCCGACTTGCACCAGGCAAGCCCGAAGTTGTTGATCACGTGGAAACGGCGCTGCTCGCGGTTGACCTGACACGCATCATCCCTGTGACCCATCAATCCATCACCGCGCGGCGCAAATTACAATATTCAGGAGCGGTTCATGCGTCTATCGTCTTAGATGATGATTTAAGGATTTTAGGTAAGGTTAAGGTGGATACTATTGGCCTCAGTTGTCATCGCAGTGATGATTGCATCGTGGGGGAGTTATCTCAGAAAATAGAACATTACATACATAATTTGGATGATGATATTCCTCACGATGAAAAAGAAATTGCAGAGGCTGTGCGTATTCCGTTAAGACGATATGTTTCCGACACTTTGGGACTAAAGCCTAAAACTACAGTGCATGTCACATGCTTAGAAGGGTAATGAAGGTCTTATGAATCCTGTATCAGGCATTGTTGTTTTTATCATGATTTGGTGGACAGTCATTTTTTGTGTTCTGCCCATTGGTTTGTCAACCACGCAAGAAGAACCAGACGAGGAGGGTGAATATATCGCCCCCGGCGCACCAAAAAACCTTAACATGAAAAAGAAATTAGTCATGACAACGCTGATTTCCATTGTGCTATGGATTATTGTATATTGCATTATCCAATCTGGTATCATTGATCCAAGGGATTTTATCAACCAAACGGAGTAGAGCATGTTACGATTTATCTTATGTCTCGTGTTCAGTTTAGTCGTGATTTCCTCCGCCGCTTATGCGGAGCAAGCTCATTTAAAAACAATTTGCAACAATCCTGAATATTATAATAAACAAAACTTAAGTGCGGACTACGTTCCCGGTGTTGACGT
This sequence comes from uncultured Alphaproteobacteria bacterium, assembly GCA_964015995.1. Taxonomy (GTDB): domain Bacteria; phylum Pseudomonadota; class Alphaproteobacteria; order Micavibrionales; family Micavibrionaceae; genus UBA1672. Next base: position 3,593 of record CAXHFH010000067.1, on the reverse strand, counting down.
CCATGGCAAAGCCGTTGCACCCGCAGATTTAAACAATAGTACCTCACCATATATCCAAAATCCTGTTGTTATTCCCATCGAAGTCGATCTTGCACAGCGCTTTGGGCTTATTTTACCTTTGGGCATTGAATTAAAACCTACAGTTGCTGATCTGGAAATTTATCAAGATGGACGCATTAAATATGAGGGTAAAGAGCTTAAACAGGATATACAAAGCGTGTGTAAAAATTATCATGACCATCGTAAAAAAAATCAATCCGATCAAACAGAACAGCATGGACATGAAAGTCGCAATCCCGTACTCTCTAGCGATAAAATTGAGGGGCAGTATCCAGAAGATGAGCCGAAACGCCCCAAGTATAATAATTAAAAAATAATAATGAATAATTTTTTTGGAGTACAAAATGGGCAAGAAACCAAGAACCGCCATTACACCAACGCGGGAAGAAAACTTTCCTGAATGGTATCAACAGGTTATCAAAAACGCCGATATGGCAGAAAATTCACCTGTCCGCGGTTGCATGATCATCAAGCCTTACGGTTTTGCTATTTGGGAAAATATGCAGAATATTTTTGATCCGTGGCTGAAGGAATATGGCGTCCAGAATGCAAGCTTCCCTTTACTTATTCCACTATCTTTTCTTGAAAAAGAAGCCGAGCATATTGATGGTTTTGCAAAAGAATGTGCCGTTGTAACGCATCACAGGTTAGAATCCGGAGAAAACGGACTTGTGCCTGCCGGTAAGCTAGAAGAGCCTTATGTCATTCGACCGACATCGGAAACCATCATTGGTGATGCGATGTCGCGATGGATTCAATCCTATCGTGATTTGCCTATGAAGCTCAATCAATGGGGCAATGTCATGCGTTGGGAAATGCGTACGCGCATGTTCCTGCGGACATCTGAATTTTTTTGGCACGAAGGGCATAACGCATTTGAAACACCGGAAGGTGCGAAAGAAGATTGCCTGACTATTCTAGATATGTACGAAAAGTTCTTCCATGAATATCTGGCATTTAGTGGATATAAAGGTATTAAAACACCCGAAGAGCGCTTCCCCGGAGCCCTTGAAACCTACGCTTTTGAATCCATTATGCAGGACGGTAAAGCACTGCAAGCCGCAACCACGCATGATTTGGGGCAAACATTTTCACGTAGTTGTGGCATTAGCTTCCAAGGCCGATCCGAGCAAGAAGAATTCGCTTATACCACAAGTTGGGCTTTTAGCACACGCGCTATTGGCGGAATGATCATGATCCACGGAGATGATGACGGTATGATGATGCCACCGCGCATCGCCCCACAACAAATTGTTATTTTGCCTGTTGTAAAAAATATTGACGATGATGGCGGCATTGTTGAATTTTCACAAAAAATTGTAGATCAACTCAAAAAGCAAGGACTTCGCGTTCATATCGATAAACGTGAAATGCGCACGCCTGATAAAATGTGGGATTCCATTAAAAAGGGTATTCCGCTACGCGTTGAAATTGGTGGCCGTGAAATGGAAAATGGCGAAGTCACATTTGTTCGTCGTGATTTAGGGCGTGAATCCAAAGAAACGGTTTCGGTTGATTCCTTTATTAGCCGCGCGGAAAGCTTGCTGGATAGTATTCATGATACAATGCTAGAGCGTTCAAAAACATTCCGTGATGACCATACGTTTGATGGCGCGGGGCTTTCGGACATCAGCGATTTCTTCAAGGCTGATAAAATTGGTTTGGTTAAGGTTCCTGTTTCTGTTTTGGAAGATGATAAACTCGAAGCTATTATGAAAGAACACGCACTTTCTACGCGCTGTATGCCGTTTGAAGATGAAGGGCAAAAAGTTTTAATCGGAAAGGCCTATTAAGTTCATGGTAAGTAAGTTCGAACGTACCGTTGCATGGCGCTATTTGCGCTCTAAAAAGGCCGAGGGTTTTGTCTCGGTCATTGCTGGTTTTTCGTTCGCAGGCATTATGCTTGGTGTGGCAACGTTGATTATCGTGATGAGCGTTATGAATGGCTTCAGACAAGAGCTTTTCAGTCGTATTCTTGGCCTTGGCGGGCACATGAATGCCTATTCTCAGACAGGTGCATTATATGACTATGCCGACATTGCCGAAACTATTAAGCAAGTTCAAGGTGTTGAAAATGTAACACCTATCGTTGAAGGACAGACTTTACTGACCTATCACACGAATGCCACAGGCGTCATGGTTCGCGGTATATCACAAGCTGACTTCGCGATGCGCGATACACTGTATAATGGTATCAGAGCAGGCGAGATCGAGAATTTCAGAGAATTCAAAATAGCGATTGGTACTGTACTCGCCGAAAAGTATCACTTGGGCATAGGTGACAAGGTAACACTTATTTCGCCTGTATTAAGAACAACGCCGGTTGGCACAGTGCCAACACAACGTACATTTGAAATTGGGCTGATATTTGATGTAGAAATGCACGAATATAACAGTAGCTTTATCTTTATGCCGCTGCCTGCCGCGCAAAAGTTTTTTAAACTTTCAAACACTGTCAGCGCGATTGAAATATTTCTCAGTCAACCTGAGCGTATCAATAGTATCCGTAAAGAAATTGAATTTGAGCTTGATAATCGTGCATCGCTTTATGATTGGCGGGACATGAACAGAAGCTTCTTTAACGCACTGGAAGTTGAGCGTAACGTCATGTTCCTTATCCTCAGCCTCATCATTTTGGTGGCTGCGTTCAATATTATTTCTTCTATGATAATGCTGGTAAAGGATAAAGGTCACGATATTGCCATTATGCGTACAATGGGCGCCACGCGCGGTAACATGATGCGTATATTTATGCTAACTGGTGCAAGTATCGGCCTAATTGGTACGATTGTAGGTGCAGCATTAGGTATTGCATTTGCACTTAACATAGAAACCGTACGTGCAGGTTTAGAGGCACTAACGGGGATGTCTTTGTGGGATGCAGAAATAAGATTTTTATCAGAAATTCCGGCCGAAATAGATTGGTCTGAAGTTTTGGGTGTACTGGGTATGGCTTTTTCATTGTCGATTGTTGCCACAATTTATCCTGCGTGGCGCGCGGCTAGATTAGATCCGGTGGAGGCTTTGCGCTATGAGTAACGGTTGGTTATTTATGGCATCATGATTTTATTATGGGCGCACGTTTAATGGAAATATTTGAAAAATACAGCTTTCCTGATTCTAAAGGTTTTAGGGAAGATTATTATATCCCGCGTCCGGGCTCTAAAAAATATGAAGATCCTGAAAAGGAAGCGTTAGAAGACACTGAGTATTTCTTTGATGAAGAAGACGATGACGACGTTTTAGAAGAAGATATTTTAGACGAAGAGTTCGATGAACCACATATTGATGAAGGCCAATTGGTTTTGATGGTTCGCGGTCTACATAAGACATACACACAAGGTTCAAACACGCTCAACATTTTAAATAACGTGGATTTGCGTTTGTATTCTGGTGAAATCTGCGCACTTGTCGGGCCAAGTGGTTCGGGTAAATCAACATTACTGCATATTTTGGGCCTTCTTGATTCTCCTTCATCTGGTCAAATATTGATGAATCTGTCTCTTATACACATCTGACGCTGCCGACGAATC
>CAXHFH010000066.1:0-13143 GCA_964015995.1 uncultured Alphaproteobacteria bacterium | reverse complement strand
GATGTGTATAAGAGACAGAGATGACGGTGTTGGTTGGTGGTATGCGTGCCTTGAACGCTAATTTTGATCAATCAGGTCATGGGGTGTTCACGGATCGTCCGGAAACGCTGACCAATGATTTCTTTGTAAATTTATTGGATATGGGCACGACATGGCGTGCGACATCTGATGCTGAGAATGAGTTTGAAGGCAGTGATCGTCTGACCGGTGAAGTTAAATGGACAGGAACGCGTGTTGATTTGATCTTCGGTTCAAACTCACAGTTACGTGCATTGGCAGAGGTCTATGGGTGTTCTGATTCACAAGGTCGCTTCGTCAATGATTTTGTTGCGGCGTGGTGCAAGGTCATGGAGTTGGATCGCTTTGACTTAAAATAAATTTTTTAGCAATAGAGTATAAAATCAGGCGAGGGCAGTGATTGCCCTCGTTTTTTGTTTTTGTCATTACTAACCATCTTTTTTTATCGATTTTTTCGATATATTAAAGCGGAATTTTTCGTTGGATTTCATGCGCGAATCTGTGCATTTTGCATACAATAGATTATTTATTAAAATTAACTAATGGAGACGTAAATGCTAGGTATCGGAGATCAACTCCCTGAATTTGAAATCACAGGTGTAAAACCAGGATTTAATAAGCATGAAGAAAACGGCGAAAGTGCGTTTGAAACAATCACTGAAAAAAGTTTTGACGGTAAGTGGAAGGTTTTCTTTTTCTACCCAAAGGATTTCACGTTTATTTGCCCAACTGAAATTGTGGAATTCGCTAAATTGAACGAAGATTTTGATGATCGTGATGCGGTTGTCCTTGGTGGTTCAACAGACAATGAATTTTGTAAGTTGGCATGGCGCCGCGAACACCCAGAGCTGAACGGCCTTGGTCAGTGGTCATTTGCCGATACAAACGGTTCTTTGATTGATGGTCTTGGTGTGCGTGAACCACAAGCAGGTGTAGCATTGCGCGCGACATTTATTGTTGATCCTCATAACGTGATCCAGCATGTATCCGTGAACGGCCTGAATGTTGGTCGTAACCCGAAAGAAACATTGCGTATTCTTGATGCTTTGCAGTCGGATGAGTTGTGCCCTTGTAACCGTCCGGTTGGTGGTGACATCATTGATGTTTCTGCCGGAGCAACGAAGATCGCTGCTTAAATAAAATACCCCCTGTATGCGGCAGGCGTTGTTAAGGCCTCGCCGCATACTTCCCTAAACAGATTTAATTGAAAGATATAGTCATGAAAATATCAGAAGCCGTTGCCGCGCGCCGCGCCGTTAAACATTATGATCCTGACTATGTTATGCCGGAAGATGACTTCAAGGCACTGATGGATTTGGCGATGCAATCACCGACATCTTTCAATATTCAGAATTGGCGTTTTGTAAATGTAACAGATAAAGAAAAGCGCGTGGAGCTTCGTAAGGCCGCATGGGATCAGGCACAGGTTACAGATGCTTCGGTTGTTCTTGTTCTGTGCGCTGATGTGAAATCGTGGGAAAAAGATCCCGCCAGATATTGGCGTAACGCCCCCCAAGAAGTAGGGGCGTTGATGGTATCTATGATCGGCCCGTTTTATGAAGGACGTGAATGGATACAACGTGATGAGGGTATGCGCTCTGTCGGGATGGCGGCGCAAACGCTTATGCTGTCGGCCAAGGAAATGGGCTATGATTCATGCCCGATGATTGGTTTTGATCAGGACGCAGTGGCGGAGATTATCAACCTGCCTGATGATTATGTGATCGGCATGATGCTTGTGATTGGCAAGCAAAACAAAGCCCCAAATCCACGCGGTGGTTCAATAGAATATAACGAAGCCGTGATTGAAAATTCATTTTAAATAAAAGACGTAAGGAGAACACCATGTCTATTTCAGATTTAAAAAACCTAATGCCTGACTATGCAAAGGATATTAAGCTTAACCTGTCAACTCTCGCGACGGATGAAACACTTACCCCGCAGCAACTTGCAGGGACGTTTCTAGCATCGGCGCTTGCGACAGGTAATCAGACTGTGATCAAGGCCATAGAAGCCGAGGCCGCACAGCATTTATCTGATGAGGCACTCACTGCAGCAAAAGCCGCGGCCGCGATTATGGCGATGAATAACATCTATTATAAATTTACGTATATTATGGATGATTATCGTAACATGCCTGCAAAATTACGTATGAATATCCTTGGTAAGCCGGGTATTGAAGAGAAGGCTGATTTCGAGCTCTGGTCTTTGGCTGTGTCGATTATCAACGCTTGTAAATCATGTGTTATCGCACATGAGCAAAAGGCACGTGAAGAGGGTATCTCAACGGCACAAATTCAAACAGTTGCGCGTGTTGCCTCAGTTGTTCATGCCGTTGCAGCGGTTTTGGATGGTGAGATTGCCATGAATGATGATGTGGCGAAGAAGGCAGCATAAGACGCCATAAAAATACTTCAGTGAACGCGGTCAGGGTAAACCCTTGCCGCGTTTTTTATTGATTACATAACAGTTTTTATGTCATCCTTGAGCACTCAAAAATATTTATAAAACAAAGAGTAAGATAATGGGTGAGATGACTGAATCAGATACATTAGATAGGCTTGTGGGGTTGTCAAAGATGGCCTCTAATGCGGACGAACGCGCTTCGGTAATACAGGATTTACAAGATTACAGACTTGAACTGATGGGGGATGCTGATGATGTCTCTTTAAGTGATGCGGATAAAACCAAAGTTGCAGAGATAGGGGCGGCCGTTATTAACGCTCAGGTTCGTGATGTTTGGGAGGCGCGCGCACGTTATTCTACATTGGCTGACGTCATGGACGAAACATTGAATGAAATGGTTGGCTTTGACGTTGAAGGGCGTACTTTAAGCTCGATCAAGCAAGATGATATGTGTGAGGTAATTAAGCATAATTTCCCCGATTCAGCTGATGTTTTTGATGTTTTAGACAGTTATGTTGATAGACAAACGATTGAACTAAAGGGGGCAGCCCCTGCCGTTATGGATATGCTTGCGGCTTATATTGCTGCGTTTGATCCCAAGTTGATTGGCGTATGTGACGCAAACAGCATGGTGCGTCCGATTGAAACGCATGGTGATTTTATGGATTCGGACACTCGCCTAAGAATGCGTTATTTGGCTTCGGCGGTATCTTCGGAAGTTATGGAAGGCACTAACCATCATATCTATCGCATGGCAAAAATAGATGCGCAGAGCGATACGGATTCCCCTGAACAAGTGATGGCAAAATTAACGAAAGTTATGAAGGAAAAAGACGGGAAATTAAATTTTCTTGATAAGGTCGCAATTTTTGGAAATCAGCCATATTTGCCTGATGATCTGGAGGTGGATCTTGATGCTAATCGACGGTTTGATGAATATCACCCTTCGCATGATCGTGATACGAAAGATTGGGCAACAGAGGCATGTAACTTAGGGGCGGCTTTTCTTCCGTTTTCACCGCGTGGTACAGGGGCGGAGATTGCTACAAAGTTTGTGTACCCGGTTGGGTTGGCGCAGAAACTGCATGAGCATCCTGATCCTAAAGCGTTACAGAGATTTGTGAGTGCTTTGCCAAAAAATTCGCCTGTACCAAAGGCTCTTGGCATTGATTTGGAGGTGTTGGCGTCGTCCGGCAATGATTATGACCCTTACGCCAATGAATAGAGTTTAGGTTTCCGGCTCTGCCAGATTGCCTTGCTTTACGTATACTTCACGGTGCGGGTAGGGGATTTCGATGTTGTTTTCCTTTAGAACATCCCACAGAGCCAGCATAACCGCGCCGCGCATATTTGTGACGCCGCGCTCCGCATCTTTAATCCAGAATCTCAGTTTGAAGTTTAATGAGCTGTCGCCGAATTCCGTCAAGTGACATACGGGCGCCGGGTCGGCACAAATACGTTCATGCGCGGCGGCGGCGGTTTCTTGTGCGAGGCGTTTTACATCATGTGGGTTGGAATTATAGTGAACCCCGAACTGCACCTCTAAACGGATGAGTGAGCTTCCGTGGCTCCAATTCACAACGCGCTGGGTAATGAAATCCTCATTCGGAATAAGGAATGATTTATTGTCGCGTGTGACAATCTCGGTATAGCGCGCAGCCATATTATTAACCCAGCCAAACGTACCGCTTTCAGGTATTTCAATGACGTCACCCGGCTCGATGGAGCGGTCAACCAGTAGAAGCATGCCCGAAAACAGGTTGGATATCCCTTTTTGTAAACCAAAACCAATACCCAAACCGACAGCACCACCAAAGACAGCAAAGAGCGATAAATCAATACCCGAACTGGTAATTCCGATGAGTAGGGCAATAACAATCAAGACCACACGAATGATTTTGGCGACCAGAACCTGAGAGGAGCGTGTCATGCTTGAAGCTTTCAAAACGCGCCGTTCCGCAAAGGAAGATACGAATGTCGCAAAGTACAGGAGTATAAACAGATAGAAGATACTTTTTATAACTGCGAGAAGGGATAAACGGAAGTCACCGACGGTGAAACCGATAGCGTCTAAAGTCTGCGTTGCGCCATCTAACATGCCGAAAATACTGAGGGCCGCCACAGACCATATCCCGAAGGCAAAGACATTGCGCACGGTATTGTTATCAATAAATTGCGCAAGAATACGAATAACGATCCATGCCGTTAAGACCTTCATCATGCCGTTAATCAGGGATACATCGACCCCAACCAGATCGGAGCTAGCGATGCGCGTGGTTAGGAAAATGACAATCAGTGTAATCAATGGGAATAAGAGCTTGCGGACGTTATTCGCAATTCTTTTTATGCGGCGTGGCCAGTCGGAATCATTGATGGCTTTTTCCACCGTTGCGCGGGTCATACGGTATATGAACATACCGAAAATAAACGAGGCCACGATAATAACGCCCTGATAAATCGTGTTGGCCTGAAACAGATAGTTGCTACACCAGTCGAGCGTGTGTTGAAGTGCAGCGGCCAAATCAATATTTTCTAAATTGATATTTTCAATTTCGATTATTTCTTTGGTTTCCGTACTTTTTTCTGCTTCCGTAGTGTCGGCCATGGGCGATATCTCGTCTTGTTGTGGGCGCAAAGTTACGTGAGTGATTGCCCGTATAGTAACAGTAGGGGGGTGTTTTTCAAAATAAAGAATTTGTCCTTTGAGCTTAGCGATAAGGTCTTCTACAGTAGGGTGCTAATTCACAGAAGGAGTATTATTATGTCTTTTGAATATCTTCACACCATGGTGCGTGTCCACGATCTGGATGAGTCTCTCAATTTTTATTGTACTCTTCTGGGGATGAAAGAAATCAAACGCAAAGAGGTTGAAAAGGGGCGTTATACACTCGTGTTTCTTGCTGCTCCTCATGATGTAGAGCGTGCTAAGGATAATAATGCGCCGCTCTTAGAGTTGACTTATAACTGGCCGGATGAAAACGGCGTTGTTGAAGAATATGGGGAGGGGCGCAATTTCGGGCATCTCGCCTTTCGTGTGGATGATATATATGAAACATGCCAGTCTTTGATGGATGCGGGGATACTTATCAACCGTCCGCCGCGCGATGGATATATGGCGTTTATCAGGTCGCCGGATAATATATCTATTGAATTTTTACAACGCGGTGACGCGCTAGAGCCAAAAGAGCCATGGGCAAGCATGAAAAGCACAGGGCACTGGTAATAATTTTAGGCGTTATAATTTAATGGGATTTACCGGATCGGCAGTTGCTTCGACGGATTGTATAGCGTGCGGGTTTTCCATGTGCGTGATAAGTGATGTCGCCACACCGTCCGCAACCTCTTTGGCGGTGCTTTCTATATACTGACCACTATACGTTTCGTGATCGACTGTTCCGTCCGTGTAGGTCATCCAGTTTAATGCACCCATCATGGCATTATGGCCGATGGGTTGATCCTCTGGAAGGCTTCCTAAAACCAGACGGTCGGCCTGAATTTGATGAATGCCGTGATACACTTCTTCAGTGGCTGCGCGCATGAAAAATTCGGCCTCTTCCATGTCTGTTTCGGCTTTATATGTGCGGTCATCCATAAGATGATAGGCGGGATTGTAGCGTAAAGATATCGTTTCATCATTCAGGATGCCGATTTCTTTAAAGGCCATGAATCCCATCATTCCGCCGTCATTTTCTATATCTTTGGCTGATTTATATATAACGGTGATATCATCGTCATCCAGTATGTCGGATACGCCATGCACTTGAGCAAACGTAGTCGCTATCGTGTCGGCAATCTGTTCGCGGATGGCGAATTGTTCTCTTAATTCATCGGCAGTGGAGATATTATCAGGTGCTTTTATTTTCGCGAGTGTCTCTATAAATTCAGGGTTGGCTTTTAACGCGGCAACCACTTGGGCGTTTTGATCGGCATTCCAAGTGTTAAAGGATTCTTGATCTTCGTGTGCATAATGCATAAAACCACGCGCCATATCGGCAAAGTCATGCCCCGACAGGTCATCTTCGGTTATGTCGTTTTTGTGAACATGCAGCATCGTATAAGCGACAGCCTTAAGCATATTCGGATCAGCATCGGGTAACTTTTCTGCTATGGCCGTCGTGCCGTTGGCACCTGCCAGATCATCACGCACGATGGACTTTGCATCATCCAGAGTAAAGCCCGACAGGGCAGGTGTGCGGTTGATAATATCGCCTATCACCTGTGTTCCGCCTCGCTCACGGGCAAGGTATGAGCGTGCATTATCATCAGAGAGTGATTGTTCCGGCGTTTTTGAGGGGGGGGCAACAAAAAAGCCGGTCACGTAGCCAACTGCATCGGACACAACGCCGTCACTATGATCTGGATTCCAATTTTCTTCACCGGCTTTGATTAGATTTGTTTCTATTTTTGAGATACCGCCAGGAACGCCAAAATCGATACGATCCATTGGTATGCCGGATTGCTCGTTAAAGTTACGTTCCAAATATTGCGTGATGACACGATCAGAAAGTACGCGCTCACTTTCCGCGAGCGGTATGTCACGGTTTTTAAAGCGGTTATAATGCCGCTCAAACGCATCTTGATCTTCGGTGGGGGTATCGCCCATGTATCACCAGTTTTTTTATTTTTTATAGAATAGCAATAAACACCTGAAATTGCAAAAATAAAGGGGCGTTCGAAACGCCCCGATATACGCATCTATGCAACCTTTAAGTGATTAAGAATTGGCACTTTCAGGTGCAAGAATTTTAATGGCCTCATCGGGATATGCTTCGCGGAATCCGTCATCCAAATCCTTCGGGTGTGCCATCAGGCGGAAGAAGATTGGGCCACACAGGATGTCAATCGCCAAAGATGGTGTGATATCCGTGCGGAATTCGCCGTTCTTCTGGCCTTCTTCGATGCTATAGCGGATAGCATCCATCAAAGGTTCTAGCAGGTTGTCCTTGAAAATCTTTAAAGATACTTCGCTTGCCTGCGCTTCGCTGAAAAGCTGTGCGATTGTTTGTCCGTTATTGCTGTCGACGAGGCGGATTAGCTTATCGAGTTGCATTGTGATCGCTTCTTTGTGACTGCTGGCAGTCGGAAGAGGGGTCTGCATACCCGGTTGATTGCTGAGCGCGTCCATAACAACGGCGGTTTTGTTCGGCCACCAACGATAAATCGTGGTTTTACCAACCTTCGCCTTTTTGGCGATGGATTCAATGCTCAGTTCCTGAACTGATGTCTGTAGTAATAGCTTGTTTGTTGCGTTCAAGATTGCTTTGCGAGATTTTTCGCTGCGTGGACGTCCTTTTTTGGCTGCTTCTGCCATTAATCTTCTCCTCAAATTACATATGCCAAGACTTTTGGCGGGTGTAGTATGAAAACTCATCGTGTCGTATTATGATGATTAAGATATGACTCATTTTTTTGAATTTGACAAGAGTACTAAATCGTATTTTTTCATTCTTTGCGTATCATAACCAAAAAATTATTTTATATGAATGCTATAGATGGATTCGTTATTTTTAAAAATTATTGCATCTGAAATGCGAAAACGCACCCCTTGGGCGTGGGGTGCGTAATATGCTAATGCGAATCGGTGTGTTTCATTTAGAAACGATATGTAACGGCCATCGCCAATCCCCAGTCACGTTCCATCTGCACACCGTTTAAATCTTGGTAAACGGGCACGTTGATATCGGCACCAAATTCCAGACCTTCCATACCAACAATATTGGGGGTGTAGATAAAGCCTGCGCCGATCTCCACTGTTTCACCGCCGTAATTATCAGGGTCTGCAGTTTGAACAGGCGCGGCAATGGCAGTGTCGGAGCCTTTGATCTTACCCATTGTTTCCATCCGCACCAATCCGTTGGCTGTGAACTTATCGTTGAATTGGTGGCTTGCCCATGCGTTTACGGCATGTTTATTGCCCCATCTATATCCTTGGTCATTTTCACTTTCCATGCGGATCGTTGCGTTGTATTGCGCCCCCCATCCCCATTGTCCGCTATGGCCTGTGTAGGTCACGCCAGGAAGCGCATCCCAAGTACCAGAGCCAAGTTGCATCGCATAAGGTAAACGTAAACGCGGCGTAGTGTTCATCGGTGTGAGAACGCTGTCCTCTTTCTTGATAGAGCCTGTTGGTGCGCTTATCCCAAGGTTTATGTTCACAGTGTGGCGTTCATCTTCATAGATTTGATAAATACCGCTGATCGATGTGTCCCCCCATCCGGTGGAACGGGTTGTGAATTCACCAAGGCGGGTTGTACCTGCGCCGCCAGCAAAGGTGATGTGATCCATTTCCTTGGTCATATACATCGCCATTGCCATAACGGTCAGTTTATCGGTGACGCCGTACATCCCGCCAAGCATGTGCATGGTCATATCCATTTCGGTTGGTACAACCCGCAGCGTTGCGGGTGGGGCGTTCGGGTTAGATATCGTGGATACGATGTCTTCTGGTGAGATATCACTCGTCCCTTGACGGTTGCCGTCCATGTGCATGTGTTTGAGGCGATACGATACCATCCATTCCCCTTTATCGTGAACGTGATCACCCATAATGCTGATTGGTGCGCTTGGTCCCTCATGGTGGTGTGCATCGTGGTGGTGTTCGTGGTTTGAATTGCCAATGGTTGCTTCTTCTGCATAAGCGGGAAGTGCGGAAAGGCCTAGTATTGTGCTGCCTAATAGGCAGGCTTGCTTAAGTGTGTTCATTATAGAACTCCTGAAAAAATTAAATTATTGAAAATAATGTGGTGTTTTTTCAGGTGTAAGGTGGGGCGCGAATGCCGTGTATACTGAGGTGTTCGTGTGAAGACAAACGTAATTCTGTATATGGCTTTATCAAATTGCCAATATGTGTTGGCGGGATTACGTCATCTTGATATGCGGGGAGGGCAATAGAGGCCATCGACGCGTTAAGACACATCTGGCAATGTTCGGTGTTGAAGATCGGGGCGTCGGGTACTTGTTGCCCGTTTTCATCGATGATTATTGTTTTGCTGCCGAACGCGCTACAGATAACAATCGGCGTGCCGTCAGTTTGCGAAACCCATAATGGTGTGGTCTGCGAAAGAAAAGACAGCACCATCGCAAACAGGGCGAGGGTGGTGCTAATCGTTACTTTGGCTTTTGTGTGTTTCATCAAAGGCAAACAATGTTAATTTTTAGAATGCCCTGTTCTGGAATGATTTTGGTGCTTTGTCAATAACAACAATACGACCTTTTCTGTATTCCATGACGGCAAGGCCGCGCTCGACGATTCCATCAGGACGGAAGCGGAAAATGCCATCCACGCCGTTAAAGCCGTTTGCGTTTGTGATTGAGCGGTGATCATAGGCAGGGCGGCCTGTATCTTTTAATCCGATCCGTGCCAGAATGGCAGATAAAGCCGTTGCATCATACGCCAATGAGGCAATGCGCGGCGGTGATGTCCGATAAATAGACGAATAGCGTCTTTCGAATTTCTTTCTGGATTGCGGGTCAGGCGCAGCAAACCACGCACCACTGAGCGTTCTGTCTTGTGCTAATGATGCATCATCCATCAGGCCGGTACCAAGACGTTTCACTTGATTTGGTGGTAAATCATAATGATTTAGGAAACTGCCTAATTGACGGGCAAGCGGGCCACCAACAGGCATCAGGACGGCATCGTATGGTGGGCCATAGGCATTGCCGGCCTTTTTGCGTGCATCATAGTCAGAGAACATGCGCATGATGGATGCGAGGTTTTTATCCTGTGTTGAGAAGCGTTCGATACGTGAGGATTCTATACCCGCTCTTTGGGATATAGCCTGATATGCCGAAACGACACCGTTACCATAACTGTTGGTTGGGCTGATTACACCAACACGTTTATATCCGTTGGCCGCAGAATATTGAACGACGCGCTCAATTTGATCAAACGGTAATAGACCAATTAAAAATGTACGATTATTCGCCAGAGTCCAATCCGTAGAGAAGGCAATCATATTGACGTTCGCGCTTTGCGTGACTTGGCGTGCGGCTTTCACTGATGATGAAAAGACAGGGCCGAGTACTAGTTTTGACCCGTCCTGTAGGGCAGATCGTGCGGCATTGCGTGCGCCCTCAGGCGTGCCCTTCGTATCTTTTGGGAGTAATTCAAAATTATCATAACCAATATCGAATAATGCCATTTGCGCGGCATCCAACATGGATTGACCTAGCTTTGCGTGTTTACCAGTCAGTGGCAGCAATATGGCAACCTTAACGGGAGCAAGGGATTCGCCTGATGCACTATCTGCCATCATAGGTGATTCTAATGCATCTGCTTCGATAGCCGCGGCGGAAATATCACTGGGGGTTTGTTGCGCAGGGCGCGTGTTTTGTGCATCAGAACCAAGCCAAGGCGCAGTGTTATAGCCACCGCCGCAACCATGTAAAAACAGGGTGGCTGTTATCAGCATGAAATAAGTTAAAAAAGCAGAGGTACGGGGACGTTTTTTTAATGCGCGCATGATTTGCTATTCTCTTTTAAAAATAGATGTATGATGTCGGTTATGAATTCAGACAATAAAGAAAACGAAACAGAAAAGCCAGAGCATTTGCGAAGCGGCTTATACCTTGTCGCGACACCGATTGGAAACCTGCGCGATATCACGATGCGTGCGTTGGATGTTTTGAAATCGGTTGATATTATTCTGTGTGAGGATACCCGTGTGACGCGTAAGTTACTGAGCGCGTATAATATTTCCAGCCGTGTGCAAATTTATAACGACCATAGCGGCGATGAAAAACGCCTTGAGTTTATTGATATGATCAAGGATGACAAAGCCGTTGCGTTGGTCAGCGATGCGGGTATGCCGATGGTATCTGATCCGGGGTATAAATTCGCACGTGATTGTCAGGATGAGGGGCTTTACGTCACTACGATTCCGGGGGCGAATGCACCGTTATCCGCGCTACAGCTCTCAGGGATGCCGTCTGATAAATTCTGTTTTCTTGGGTTTATGCCGAATAAAAGTAAGGCGCGGCAAAAACTATTATCGGAGTGGATGGATATAAAGGCCACTTTGATTGCCTTTGAAACCGCGCCGCGTTTAATCGCCAGTCTTGAGGATATTAAAACTGTGATGGGTGGGCGTGATGTTGCCGTCGTACGAGAGATTACGAAGTTGTACGAGGAATCGCGCAGAGGCTCAATTGGTGACTTGATTGAGCATTACCGCGAGCATGGCGCGCCGAAGGGGGAGATCGTTCTGGTGATTGCCCCCCCAGAAGATAAAGTGATTAGTGATGATGATATTCGATCTATGTTACGTGATGCCCTGAAAACTATGAAAGTTAAAAATGCTGCCGCAAGTGTGGCTGAGCAAACAGGCCGAAAAAAGTCGGATCTGTATGATATGGCATTGAAGATTAATAAGGAATAATTCATGCCCTTATTTGCAAATAAGGATAAAGAGACAAGCTATGCCAAGGGGGTGGCTGCAGAAGCGCAGGCGGCGGAGCACCTGAAAGCCAAGGGCTATCAGATCCTTAAAATACGATACAAAACCAAATTTGGCGAAATTGATTTGATCGCAAAGCAGGGGAACCTTATTTGCTTTGTAGAGGTTAAGGTGCGTGCAAAACAAGTCGATGCACTGGAATCAGTGACACCCCGTACACAGAGACGCATCGAAAATTCTGCCCTGTTCTTTTTGTCTGAATACCCTGATTATATGAATTGCGACATGCGCTTTGACGTAATCACAATATCGGGGGATGCAAACCTTGTGCATCTGGACAATGCGTGGCAAGCACGTTCATAATACAGATTGTCGAATCACGAAACAGATTCCGTGTCAGGAATTCTGAATAATCAAAACATAGGATATTCGTCATGATAAAAATTATTACAGGCACATTCAAAAAACCTGAAGCGCGTCTTTTGATGATGCCGCTGGCTTTATTTTCCCTTTCATCTTGTACGGCCGTTGCTGTTGGCTCTGGCGTGGCTGTCGGAACCGCCGCTGTGCAAGAGGGGGGCGTGTCGCGCGCCGCAAGTGATGCGCGTATTCAGGCCGATATCAACCAGCGTTGGTTCTCGCACAGTATTGATATGTTCAGAAAGTTGGACCTGACCATTAACCAAGGGCGTGTGCTGATTACTGGTGTTGTCCAAGACCCACAACACAGAGTAGAAGCCGTGCGCATGGCGTGGCAGCCGGTTGGTGTTGTTCAGGTGATTAATGAAATTAAGGTCGCTGACAGTGAAGGTATTGTTGGATACGCGAAGGACGCATGGATATCGGGACGCATAAGAACGTCTTTGATTTTGGATAAAGATGTAGAATCGATTAACTACTCCGTTGATACCGTTCAGGGAAATGTTTATTTGATGGGCTTTGCGCAAGATCAAGGTGAACTTAACCACGTCATTAACGTCACCCGCACGATTGGCGGCGTTAAGCGTGTGGTGAGTTACGTGAAACTGGCAGGTACACCTGAAATTCGTGAAACCGCAAAAGATTATCAGCCGCGTTTTGATGACAATATCCAAAATGCCAATGGTGACCCGATTACTTGGAATACAGAAAGTGTATATGAGTGATAATGCGTAAGGAATTTGATGCGCAGGATTATATATCGTCTTGCGCATTAAAACCCGAAGATGAAGTGAAAATCGGAAAGCTGGCCTTGGGCATGGTTTATGCTGATCATGAAGGCATATCCGTTGATCGTTATATCTGTCTCTTATACACATCTGACGCTGCCGACGAATCCAGA
>CAXHFH010000065.1:0-13194 GCA_964015995.1 uncultured Alphaproteobacteria bacterium | reverse complement strand
CGAATTTAAAATCAACAACCCGAACGCCACAGCAGGCTGCGGATGCGGTACATCGTTCTCGATTATGTAACTTACCCGTGGCTTAGATCGTCCTCAACGTCAAAGTCGTCATCATTCGCCGCAGGCGGCACATCAAACAAGCCAGGTTGCCCACCGTCGTGCACGGCCTTAATTTCCGCGATATCATCCGCGAATAACGGATTATCCTTCACGTGGTCATAAATGTGGTTTTCCCATTCATTACCGGGATATTGAATACGGATAGTGGCCATTTCCGTCGCCTTCGTCACGGCAGTTTCCATTTCCTCCCCGCGAGAGAGAAAGAACATGAGCGCCCCATCGCGCGTATCGCCCGCACCACTGACATTGATTGCATTTTCTGCAGGTGTAACCGGAATTTCACTCACCTGACCGTTATGGCTCAGACGCACAGGATCAGTGCCATCAGACATAATGATAGTGCGTGCCTTATATTCCTTACCGGATAATATTTCGAATAATTGATCAGGGTCTTTTTTGCCCTCTTCCATACCCGGAACAAAGGCATCAGCAGGCACAATAATAATATCCGCCTGTTTAAGGACATCACCCAAAAGCTTACCCTTAACCTCATCCTTCGGCCATTTCTTTAGACCGTGATCAACGATGGATGGAATACAGTTTTGTTCGCATACATCAGCGCCGATTTTTGCCAATGGCGGACGCGCAGGGTCAATAAATACATAAGATGCACCTGATAATTCGGCCGTCATTACAGGATGCACACTGGTAACCATGCCATCATTCGCTGCCTGAAACTGCGCAAATAAAGGCATTTCTTTGAATATATGTCGCCCGCCCAGAAAGTTAGACACGATACTTTTTGCGATTCCCGGCCCCTCTTTACCTGCGGAAACGTCCGTGTAATTCACACCCTCATTCTGTAGCAAGCGGAATGTCATCTCAGAAGCATGCTGCGCTAATAAATGCTCCCCAAAGGTTTTATATCCTTGCTGCTCGGGCGGCTCACCAATGCGGGTAACAATTTTAGTCGAACCGTCATCACCATAAACACGCGACAAGGTATTGATTGAACGTGCAACATTGGCAGACGCACCACCCAATGATACGCCGATACCGCCATCGGCAAAGTCCTTGGTGTCGCCCAAAGATGTGACCTCGCCCGAAGCACCGTAAATGTCTAGATTAACTTTGCCGACTAAAACTAAATTTCTGTTGTTCTCCATAGATTCCCGCTCAATTTTTTTATATTTTTCTTTACGTAACTAAAATAGCAAAAAATCACGCGCAAAAACAAATAAAAAATCGTTCTTGGCTTGATCTTGCCACAGCGCGTTAAACTGCTATTCTGCGTTCTATGAAAATCGTCTCATGGAATGTTAACTCAATCAAAGCGCGCCTTGATCACGTCAAACGCTATCTGGAGGAAGAAAAACCGGATGTTTTGATGATTCAAGAACTTAAAGGTATGGAGTTCCCTGCTGAGGCGATTGAATCAACAGGCTATCATACGCATGCGGTCTGTCAGAAAGCCTATAACGGCGTTGCGATGATTTCAAAGCACCCCATAAATGTGATTCTGGATCACTTGCCGGGCGATGAAACAGACGAACAGGCACGATATATAGAAGCCGATATAAACGGGACTCGCCTGATTAACATCTACCTACCCAACGGCAACCCAACGCCGGGAGACAAATATAACTATAAACTGGGTTGGATGGAGCGGCTCTGCACCCACCTAAAAGATCTACGTGAAAGCGATACCCCCTTTATCATTGGCGGCGATTTCAATGTCATCCCTGAGGATAAAGACTGTCATAGCCCGAAAGACTGGGCAGGTGATGCATTATTCCGCCCCGAGACACATGCGGCGTATCGCAGTTTACTCAATTTAGGATTAACCGAAGCCTTCCGTGTTTTCGACACCAGAGCAGAGCAATACACATTTTGGGATTATCAAGCCGGCGCGTGGCAAAAAAATAACGGTATCCGCATTGATCACTTCCTGCTCTCTCCCGTGATGGCCGATCGTCTGATGAGCTGTAATATCAACAAAACACCACGCGGATGGGAAAGACCATCCGACCACACCCCGATAGAGATCACGATTGACTAGACCCCTCATTATAGCGTTATCGTTTTTACTCTTTGGATGCGCGGCATCTGATCGCTCACCTGAATCTTACCTGATATCGCAAGATATCAGTCCGCCCACCGTATCTTCGTTTCAACATTGTTACAATTACGGCTGTGACCGAGTCGTTGATGTGTCTCTAACATCAGATGAATGGAACGGCATCAAACAAATATTTGATACAAAATCAAACACTGCCGAACAGGAACGTGAAAAGATAGCAATGGCGATTGGCGCATTCGAAATTATCGTTGGCCAGAAGACGGGAACATCTGCCGACAAGTACGGCACATTTCGCAATATGGGTAACTTTCACCATGACTGCATTGATGAAAGCACGAACACAACAACATACCTTATGATGCTGAAAGATCGTGATTTATTAAACTTTCATGACGTCTCCGCCCCTGACACGCGCGTGCCGCTATTGCATGGCGGTAGATGGCCACACAGAACAGCTGTCGTGACCGAAAAATCAAACGGAAAACAATACGCAATCGACTCATGGTTTCATGATAATGGCTTCCCCGCAGAGGTCGTATCCATGACAGATTGGAAAAAAGGGTGGAAACCTCAAAAAAACTTCACTTCGGGTAGTGATTCACACGATAAGAAGTGATAGCGTCATAGTGATTATAATCTATTTACAACATCTTAGACGGTACTATTGCGCATGAAAATCAGCAGATTCATTGACTCCCTCTCCATTAAAGCAGGCTTAGTCGCCGCCCTGACATTGGGGGGATGTATTGCAACCACCTACCCCTACATGCGCACTGAAACCGCGCAACGTATCGCGGCACCGGCATGGATGATCAAACGTGATATATCGGCCTCTCCCTTTATTCTGCGCGCTTATGAACGTATTCATGACCGCGGTGGTGTGGCTAATATTTACATTGAAGGCGAAGACACCCTCGCAGATAGCTCCAGAACACCGTTTAATCCCGTTGCCTTGCATTTAGCATCCAAGGACAAGGCCGAAAACCTGATTTACCTTGCACGCCCTTGCCAATATACGGAAATGCTTGATCCAGCTGAGAGCTGTAAGACAAGTTACGGTAAAGATGCTCGTTTTTCAGAAGATGTTATTGCGTCTTACGACATCGCACTTAATGACATCGCGAAACGTTACGACATATCTATGTTTAACGTAATCGGATATTCCGGTGGTGGCGCCATCGCCACCTTACTGGCCGCAAAAAGAAGTGATATTGTCTCCCTTCGTACTGTTGCCGGTATCTTAGATCACGAAACATACTCGGACGTAGCTACAGCACCGTCTTTTACAAAATCGCTGAACCCGGTTAACGAAGCCAGCACATTAACAAAAATGCCCCAATATCACTTTATTGGCGGACGGGATAATGTTGTTACGCCCGCAGTTCTGCACAGTTACCTTCAATCCATGCCACCAACAAATTGTGTGCAGACGATGATGGTACAAGAAGCGGATCACACTATTGGTTGGGTTGATAAATGGCCGGAGCTTCTGAAACTCCCCGTGAGCTGTTACAATAAAAATGGTATGAGCAATGGCACCGAAACATTAATGCCGCCGACTATGCCACAAGACCTGCCGCAGACTGTGCGTGAAAAACCAGTGAAACCATAGCCTCTGGCAGTTCACCTATAATTTCATTATCACAAATATCTCTATTATTTGTTGCATTTCCAAACCGTAATGCAGACAATGAGCTATAGTTTTTCAACATTAAACGAGGGTCTTTATGAAAAAGTTTCTTGCTATCGCCATTCTCGCCTTGCTCTGCGCATCCCCAACCACAAGTTTTGCATCTGATGAAATATCACCGGAAGACGCAATCAAAAATGTTGAAGCGTTCTACATGGAGCTTCAGAAAAACATGAATAAATCGGAATATGACGAAGCCCTCTCAATGATAGATAAGCATTTCGCGAAGGACTTTTTGCATTATGACGATGGTGAGGTGTCATACGGTAAGGACGGCATGATCCTGTTTGTTGAAAACCACAAAAAAATGAATGTCAGAACCATGATGGATATTGATATCAAGGAGACAAGCTTTGATCCCGCGACAAGCGAAGTAACAACAAATTTCGATATATTACAGAAATTCTATAGACTTTCTGAGGAGACAGGCGAAGAGTATGAGGATAAAGCAGGACGCATTTACCTGAGCTGTAGCGACTCTTTGCGTGTTGAAGACGCACAAAGTTTCGAGCTTTATAAATGTAATTGCACCACAAATGAGTATCCCACGGCTAAGGCAGAGCCTATAGAGGAAAGCCCCGTGGAAGAAACAATCGAGACTAAGGACACCCCGCAAACCGATGAATAATGACGATAGCAATGATGATACTGATAAGGCCTCACGCAGGGATTTTATAAAAAAGGCAGGTATGGTCGCGGCAGGCGGCGTTGCCATGGCCTCTATGCCCGGCGCGGCTATGGCCGCCTCAACTGATGCCAAAACAACAGAAGACAGCCACAAACCCTTGAAAGGCCGTACAGCTTTAATAACTGGCGCAGCCCGCGGCATTGGCCTTGCCATGGCACTCAAGCTCGCGCAGGACGGCGCAAACATCGCTCTTTTGGATATCGCCACCCCCGATGCGCTTAAAGGGATTATTTCCTACCCCCTATCCTCCAAGACAGATTTAGAACAAGCCGTAGCGTTGGTTAAGAAACAAGGCGTGAACGCTATTCCGTTAATCGCTGATGTTCGCAATCGCGGACAAATGCACGAAGCCATCAACACGGCGGCACAAACACTCGGCGGCATTGATATTGTGATTGCCAATGCGGGAATTTCAAACGGCGTCGGCTTTGAAAATGAAAATGAAACAATCTTTCAGGAAATATTGAATGTCAATGTCACAGGCGTAGCCAACACCGTGCACCCCGCGATCCCCTACCTTAAGAAAAGCAAGGGCGGGCGCGTTATCGCGATTAGCTCCGTTGCCGGACGCCGCGGCATAGCAGAGCTCGTTTCATACAGCGCGAGCAAATGGGCCGTCATCGGCTTGATGAAATCCTTGGCTTTAGATTTAGGACGGTACAACATTACCGCGAACGCCATTGCCCCCACGGCCGTAAAAACAGTTATGTGGCATGGTGAAGACAGCATGAACCCAATTAAAAACCTCAGCAACAGTGCCATGGAAATGTTTGTGAAAAGTTATCACAGTATAAAAACAGGCTCAGTTCATCCTTCAGAGATCGCCAATGCGGCAGCATTTTTGGCCTCTGACAATGCAAAGCTTATTTCCGGTATCACGCTTGATGTGAACGCCGGATGGTCGGCGCAAATGACAGGGTAATCCCTATGGGGCTGTATAAAACCATCAAAGGTCGCAAGCCTTGGTTTACATTTTTCTTCACGATTCTTTTCGGCCCTGTCTTCGGCATGATGTACATTAATCGTGGATGGCTCGCACTCATCTATCTCACCATAATTTTGGGGCTATACGTCGCCCTGTATATGTATTTCCAACCGCTTCTTGAAAAGGAGCTGTTTGATGTCATTGATATCAGCACAAGCTTAGGGCTGTACGTTGTCGCGGCGCTGCACGCATCCCATATTGCTAGTAATTTCAACAAATATGAAGATCTGCGCTGGTTTTCAAGGATCATGCCACCAATCAGCATCGCGTTTTTATCACTAATTCCGATTTTGCTCGTTGGACGTATATTCTTCTACGAGCCATTCCACATCCCCTCATCCTCGATGGAGCCGTCATTCTCCTCTGATGATCTCATCTTTGTTAAAAAATCATCCTATGGCTATAGCCGCTATGCCTTTCCCTTAGAAATTAAGTTGTGGGAAGGCCGAATATATAACACCCCCCCAAAGCGTGGTGATGCCGTTGTTTTTGCCCTACCCAAAAACCCAAGGATTGATTATTTCAAACGCGTCATAGGCCTGCCCGGTGATGTCGTGCAGATGAAACAAGGCGAACTTTACATTAATGATAAAAAGGTAGAGCGCAAAAAAATCGAGCCTTATCTGGTGCGCAATGCTAAACTACAAGATCAGTACAGTGAAACACTGCCCGGTGGCAAAACACATAATATTTTAAGCGTGTCTGATACAATACCACTGGATAATACACCGCCCTATACTGTACCTGAACACCACTATTTTATGATGGGCGATAACCGTGATCATTCAATAGATAGCCGCGTATTTGGCGCAGTGCATGAGGATTATTTGATTGGCATCGCATCAATACAATTCAGGGATGGCCGCACCGGAGGCTATACGTTCCGAAACGTTGAGGACTATTAACCAAGGACTGATTATTATGATTTCAAAACAATACTTTATCATTACTTTTATAATGGCGTCTCTACTATTTCAAACAAGTTGTACGAACAATCATGAGACAACAGAATTGTCGACAATAGAAACTCAATTGCCCGCTCCGATTATATGCGATGGTACAGAAACCGAAAACGAAGACTGTATGGAAGATCCCATACATCGTTGGAACTTACTGCAAGAACAAGCAATGCAAAGACAGATAGATTCAAATTTACAGCAAAAACATTGCGATGAATGTAAAGAGATTTGCCAAGCATCGCTCGAGAGCGATGACGATGTTCTGCTCAAATGGAAATGTATGGCATGCGAACGTGACTGCAGCGAAGGTAAACTTGAAAATATCTCCAATGACGTTACCGAGAAGCCTCGTTATGATTGGAATATCCATGGTAAAAAGGATATAGGCAAACTTCTAAAACAGAAGGAATAAGCACTATGCGTTCTGTTATTGTAATAGCCGGACTATTCGCACTCGCTTACCCAACAAACGCCTTTGCGGAAGGGTTAAGCATTGATAGTGGTGTAATCGGTGATGATTGCGGGCAATGTACGGAAATGTGCCAAGAACCCACCGACGGCGAATCCGTTCAATCACTCAACAACTGGATATGCCAACAATGCCTATCGCTCTGTCAGAATAAAAACATTGAGCCGGAAGATAATTTCGAGTACGAAGACGACTATGAGGTTCAACCCTGCCCCGCAAAGCCAATAACATAACAGCGGACCTGGATAAAAAGACGATGAATAATATTGATAAAAAAACAGTTTTAACACGTGGGTTTTTTAACAAATGCCCGAGCTGCGGTGAAGGACACATACTTCATAAATATATTACACCGTATAAGCAGTGCGCGCATTGCTCACAAGACTTTGAAGCCTTACGTGCCGATGACGGCCCCGCATGGGCAACAATCCTAATCACGGGTCATTTAACAATGCCGTTTGTTTTTTGGATGCTCGAATGGAAGTTAGATAATTTGTGGCTGGAAATATTACTGCCCTGCCTGTTTATTGTCGCGCTTAGTATCGTGATTTTGCCGCGCGCCAAAGGTATGTTTATGTCTGTTATTTGGCTTTCTCAACTGAAAGAAACGCCTGATGATAACGATCAACCGACCGTATCAAACTCCCTGCCCTGACCTTGCCCGGCTGATGCCAACACAAGCTTAATGGCCTCATCACATTGTGCGTGAATAGGATTAATTAGCGGAATATCCGTTTCCTGCTCTGTGATCACAAGCGGCAATTCCGTACAGCCCAGTATAATCGCATCATACCCCGTATAACGCGACAGCATATCTTTGAACTTGGCATTAAACGTGCTGGTATCCTCACCTGCGGATATACGGCTTTGCATGTCCTGAATTTCTATGCGGTCATCCTCATTTGGTATATCAACATCCAGACCGAAAAATGTCAGGCGATCTTTGAAAAAATCATCTTCCATTGTGAATTTCGTACCAAGGAATAAGACACGCTTCGCATCCATTGAAACGGCCTTCTTTGCGGTGGCAACGGCGATATGAATAACCTGCCCGACAAGCGCGGCTTGCTGCTGTTCTACGAGCATATCATATCCTTTATGCAACGTGTTGTTGCATATTAAAATGCAATCAGGCCCCATATCATCCAAGGCCTTAAGCTCTTTACCCAAAAGCGCAGGAATCTCTTCCCACCCCTCGGCCTCACCGTACAGTGATTTTATCGGATGATAATTGATGGAGTACAAAACGATCCGCGCACTGTGATGCCCGCCCAAAGCCGCGGCAACCTTTTCGTTCAGATATGTATAATATTGCGGTGTTGATGGCCAACTTGTACCGCCGAGAAGCCCAATGGTTTTCATGATTTACAATCCACTAATTAACAGATGGATTATCACCCAATTCTTCAAACGGATCAACATCATCCGAAACATCGACATCACCGGCAATCACAAGTACGCCCGCATCTGCCTTACCATCCAATGCGCCGTTCCCATCGTTCGCAGCGTCAAGATCGATCATGTCATGCTCTTCAGCGCCATCAGGTGACTTTGGCTGCCTTTGCTGCCACTTATCAGCGATCGTTTCATTCGCATCCGGCTGTGTCTCAATAACAGTGGCATCAAAGCCCTTGCGCCTAGACAAGGCAGGGTTGCTTGTTACCGGCCCACTTGGGAACTGCGTATGGTCAAGACGCGGAATATCCGCATTATCAGCACCCATTTTGGTTGCGAACGTAATCATGTAAGAACGCGCTTTTCTGGCTGTACTACTATTATGGCCATGCTCATTCAAACGCTCTTCAATGGCGCTCATCGTTTCTGCCATTTCGGTTTCCAAGCTTTTGATGCGCTCATCCTGCCCGTTCACGCCGTCATAAAAGCCTGATTTCACTTTTGTTAATTCCACTGCGGAATAAGCGACTTTAAACATTAATGGCGCAACCTCGTGCAACGCCCCGCCTTCTTGCTGTATGCGCAACAGTTGGTTTTGTGGCTGTGGCTCTATACGCCCTGCTGCCAAATCAACACCGCCCTGCCCTGAGATTGCCGCATTAAGGATTTGATCGTCTGTCGGGTTTTCAACACCTGAATCGATCAGTGCCTGCTTGGCCTTCGGTAGCCCCGGTTCCATTTCTTCGATAGGAACCAGCTTAATAACCTCACTTAAACCTTCTTGCTCAAGCGCTCTGCCCTGCAAATCTTTATCGACTGTCGCAGACACCCTGCCCAGCGCGCCTGTTAAATATGCGGCAGTTGATGGCGCGATAGAATCAAAGGCCTTCCCGCCACCTGCGACGGCCACAACATCATGCGCGGCCTGTAAATCTTGCATAAGCTCATGCGGGGTCACATTCGTCGGATATCCGAGAGCTTCGCGGTTTGCTGTTTTTTGTTTGTATATTGCGGCCTGAATACTGCCCCAATCATCCGCGTCCACACCAATCGCATGTGCAACACCGCGCCTGATAGAAGAAATCCCCTTGAGCGCGCTGATTGCACCACCAGCGGAGCCAGCTTCCTCGGCGAGTTTCAAACGATCCGGCTTAAACGGCATTTCATATTTAGACATAGAGGCGCGCACGCGATATTGTGCTTCCTCATCTTTTGCAATTTCGTCCAAATTAATGTTCGGTCTGCGTGCGATAATCTCTTCATCACCCGAATGATCAATAGCATGCATAAGGGAACTAATCCCCATTTGCGCGGTTCCTTCGGCCAATGGGTCAGGCAGCACATCAATACTGTCTACCCCCGCCTTAATCGCCGCCAAGGCAATTTTAGGCACATGCCCATAGGTGTTATGCATATGGAGCGCTATTTTCTGCTCAGGAAATTCTTCTTTCAACATAGTCACAACATCAGCCATGAAATCCGGGTCAGTAATAACACCATTCGCAGATTTCAAATAAAATCCTTCATGCCCCGTCTCAACAAGCTCAATCGCGAACTGCTTATATTCTTCTAAAATCTCTGCCTTACGTTCTAACGTGTCAGGGTTTTGCTGAATGGTGATACCACCCTGAACACGCAAATCATATCCATGCTCTTCCACCAACTCATCAGTGGCCTTGGTCACGCCGCGCATCATATTAATGTCGTTCATGGCGTGGAAGTTTTGCAGAACATTCACGCCTGTTTCAGCCTGACGTTTAATAATAGCTTTTAAAACGTCATAAGGTTGGCGCGTGTAAGACGATCCAACTTCGCCGCGGATCAGTGATGTTTGCTCTACGCCCGCCTTTTCGAAATGTGCACCGACGGCCTTCATATATTGTGCGGGGTCGCGGCCTTTCTTGGTATTTAAATCCTCAGTCGTACCGCCTTCTGTTTGAACAGACGCAACACCGTAATTTCCGGCATTCGCATACGATTCTATAAAATCGTCAGCCGTGATGTTCATTCCATGATTTGACTGCCAACCATCTCTTGCGGTGATATTGATTTCTACTGGATTTGAATTACTCAAGCGCCCCTCGTTTCGTTCGAATTATTTATTAGCTGTATCTTATTAAGTGAAACATCGCTGTTCTGTCAAGATTTGCCAATCTGGCATATTTGTCATTTTCGTATAACTTTGTTATACAGACAAAAGAACAAAACAATATTAATGGGGTTTATTATGGAACAGGATACAGCCGATAATCGTACCTTAGGGCAACGCATTATGTCAGGCAGCCTTTGGATTACTGGCGCATTGGGGGCGAGCTTACTGCTTGGGGTCGCTATGGAAAAAGGCAATGAGAAGGCTGATGAAGGTCTACGTGAGCGCATAACAGAACAGCAGCAAGAAATGGTTGATTTCGCAATCGATACAGATAATTGCGGTATGTTAAGATCATCCGCCAGCGTCGACTTCAGTGGTTATTGTTTTAGAGAACAACGCGCACAGGAAGCTGAATTTGATGATGTAGGCTTTGTGGATGACGGACCAGCTCTTTGATAAAACTAATCATTACTGCGTTATCAGAACTTTTTTAATTATTTCAGTGCTTCTCGGGTGATCTTTAGGATTAAGCCTAATCGCGCTCTCTTCTTCATTCATATACAAGAAAAGCGCCTCTAAAATAGAATCAATCATATAATTTTCAATATCACCCCGAACGTTCGGCTCAAATGGAATTTTTCTATACTCTTCCATTAGATCTTCATAGCGCAAATAAGTGCCTGCAAAACGCATGCTATCTTTTATAATTGGCCTAACGACTTTGGTTAACCCAAGTTTCATCCTTGCCTTAAGATGATCCGTCGCGGAGTTATTTTTACCACTGATTAGTTTTTCTACTTCTTTAATTTTGATTTGATTTATGGCCAGTATATAATATCCCGCAACCTTAGGCGTTGCATGCTCTGCCGTCCTGTTCATATGTAGTTCAAAAATATCAACAGGCTCCATATTATCTAATTTAGCCATAGCTTTACGAACACGTGACAATGATTCAGGTAAAGTAATACGGACGTTAGGGTCTTTATTAAACCCATCTTTTCTCGCTAATTTAGCAACTGCCCTTTCCGTGCCTATACGAAGAATTTCTTTAATGGCCGCAACCATTTCTTCTTCTGTAGGTTCAGCCGCTTGCCCATCATCTACTTCTGGCTTTAACTCAACAGTACTGACCTCAGAAACCTTATTGACGACTTCCGTCAATGCATCACCAACCGCATCATTAGTCGCAGCTTCTACATGCCTAATCGGCACATGAAACATACATAACAATAACAGCAATAAAAAAATTAAACGCATGCAGTCATTCTCCTATTAAAAGACAGCGTATGCAAGTATAAACACCAATGGTAAATAATGTATTATTATTAAGCATATAACAGCGTATTCTTATAAAATACCATACATAATACCCAGTATATTAGCAACACCGACTAGAATAAGTTCAAAATCAAATTATTCTGCCCGCCTAAAAATGACAACACACCAATCCCCAGAGCCTGGCGCGTACGCACAGCAAGCAGCTCCGCACCATCCTCATTAGCGTCTGAAAGCGTTAAATCATCACTCCCCGCATCAAGTGTGTTGATTGTTCTCTCCGTAAAATCCTGCCTTGTTTGAATTATAGAAAGATCATTCGCAATCGACTGCCCGAAATCCCTAATCTTGTCCAAAGACAAGCGTGCCTGTGTTTCAATTTTTATCGCCTGAGCAAGCGAAGAAAAGTCAGCATCCTCTAATCCTAGGCCAGAGGCCGTGAAATCTCGCCCGTTCGTGATAAGCCTGTTTTGATCGTCTTCATCAAAAACACTGATCAGTAATTCTCCGCTTAGTAAGTTAATACCGCGATAATTTGCATCCTGTACGATACCGTCTACTTGATCTTTGATATTGTCGTAATCATCTTCCAACTGCTCAATCGTCTTTGCCGCAGGCCCTGAAACACTGCCCAACCTGATGCTGTCCGTGTCTTCGCTATTTATATAAATTGGCGCACTCGTATTAAAACCAAAAAAGGAAATGGCAATCCCGTCACTGTTGAGCGATGTTTCAATCGACTCAACACTGTCATCAATCGCGCGTAGGATAATACGCCCTTCATCTTCATCAAAATCAGCCTCAAGAAGATTACCCAAAGAATTGGCATTGATGGTATCAATAATCCCCTGAATGGTTTGATTGGAATCCAGTGAAACTGTCTGCACATCACCGCCATTCACACCAAAACGAAATTCATCTGCAGGCTGTCCGAGCACAAAAAATAATGCCAGCCCCCCCTCACCATTTAAATCCACGATACGATCACTGCGCTGTGCGACCTCTCCCGTTGCCGTGTTCAGCAACTTAAAGGATGAGATTTCACGCGTAGGTACAATGGTAAAGTGAACTTCGGGCGTTGCACTACTAAACCCACCCGATGATAAGACTTGCGCCTGATCACCAAAGCCCAATTCGGTGGCCAGATTAAGATGATCGCCGACCGCACCACCTACCGAAGAAAATTCAATATTGAGAATGTTATCGTTTAGCCCTCTAATTTCAAGCTGCCCGCCCTTCGTAGCGCTAGCGTTGATAAAGTCTTCTGTAAAACCGATATTCAGAGAATTAATCTCCGCAACCAACTGATCAATGGTGTCCCCCGTATTAATCGTAACAGATTGCTGCGCGGGCAAATACTCAATCGTATCTTTATCGCGGAAAGTAAATTGAATTTGATCACCGTTATTAATACCTGCCAAATTGGTCAAATCACCCGGCGTTCGTAAATCTTTATCGCCAACAACACGCGCTTCGGTTGGACATTGCCGCGTTAACTCTA
>CAXHFH010000064.1:0-13224 GCA_964015995.1 uncultured Alphaproteobacteria bacterium | reverse complement strand
GCACAACGGCCTCCGGATCGTCACCATTCACATGGAAAATCGGAGCATCAAGCATTTTCGCAACGTCCGTACAATACGGGCCGGAGCGCGAAAATTTCGGCATGGTTGTAAAGCCAATCTGGTTGTTAATCACGATATGAACCGTTCCACCAACGCGGTAACCGGGCAGTTCAGAAATCATGAATGTTTCGGCAATAATCCCTTGCCCTGCGAACGCCGCATCACCATGTAATAACAATGGTAGCACTTGCTCCGCTTCAAAATCGTCACGCTGCACTTGCTTGGCACGCACTTTACCAACCACCACCGGATCAACAAATTCAAGGTGTGACGGGTTGGCTGTCAATGAGAGGTGGATTTCGTTGCCATCAAAATTACGATCACTGGATGTACCCAAATGGTATTTCACATCACCGGAACCAAGCACGTCATCAGGCGTCGAGGACTGCCCCTGAAATTCGGCGAACATGGTTGTAAAGGGTTTGCCCATTACATTCGCAAGTACGTTCAAACGCCCACGGTGTGCCATGCCAATAACAATTTCTTTTAGGCCAAGCTGCCCACCGCGTTTCATGATTTGTTCAATCGCAGGGATAAGAGCCTCACCACCATCAACACCAAAACGCTTGGTGCCTGTGTGCTTCTTCTGCAAATAATGCTCAAACCCTTCGGCCGCGGTCAAACGTTCAAGAATCGCGCGTTTTCCCTCAGGCGTAAATTCAGTTTTATTACCTTGCCCTTCTATGCGCTCTTGTATCCAGCCACGCTGCTCAGGGTCACTTAAGTGCATGTATTCAATACCGATTGTGCCTGAATACACTTCTTTCAAAACGGCGGCAATTTCGCGCAAGCTCGCATATTCCAGACCAAGCATACCATTCAAGAAAATCTTGTGATCGTAATCCCCATCAGTAAAACCGTAATGCTCCGGGTGAAGCTCCGGGTGGTCACCCACTTGCTTCATATCCAAAGGATCCAGGTTGGCCAGATAATGCCCACGGAAACGATAGGCACGAATAAGCATAAGTGCGCGAATTGAATCTTTCGCAGCCTTCTGAACATCTGCCGCACTCGCGCTTCCACCTTTATTCTTTCTGCGGTCGTTTGCAGCCTCTGCATCGGCAATCAAACCATCTGCCGGCGCAATGGCAGCACTACCGAAGCTACGTTTGTCTTTGGCATTTTCATCAGGTGTCCAGCTTGCGCCGCCAAGCTCTTTCAAAAACGCCGCTTCGGAGTCATCCAACTCACCGAAAAAGCCTTTCCAGCTTTGGTCGACATTGTTTGGGTTGCGCAAGTATTGCGTGTATAAATGCGCAATATATTCCGCGTTTACACCACTAAGAAATGTTTGATCCTGATTTGCCTGAGACATAAGTATTCGCCTTCGTTTTTATCACTTTAAATATATGCGAGAATAGATTTAGCGCACCTGCGTGCAGGATTCAACATAAACGCGCCAAATCCTGCAATATAAGGTGGTTTAAGCCGCCTGTTTAAGAGCTTTTGCAATGTTTGAAATGGCCGTGTCTTCCGCCGCACTAACATTCATCGGGTGCGCGGCATCGTCAGCGGAGACACTCGTCACGGCAGCAACGATTTTACCGAAGAAGCCTTTCTCCACTTGTTCTTCACCAAATTCACCATACGCTTGTGCAACCGACGTCGCGATATCGAGCGTCATTTTGATATAATCTTTAACTTCTTCTTTGCCAGCCTTGGTTTTTAAGGCAACGATTGCTTTTTCACATTGTGGTTCAATATTAAATACGCCCTGAGACCACGTTTCCCATTTGTCTTTAGAATTTAAAATTGCCGCGGCGATTTCTTTCGTTAATTCTTGCCCTTCATGAACGCGGGCAATTTCACGGACGCACATTTCAAGTGCGCGCATCTCTTGCTCATCATCTTTTTCGCCGTCTTCATCTTCTGCATAACTCACATGCATACCGACGCGGTAAGGCAAACTGATGATTAATTCAGCATCTTCTTCTGTAAAAACTGATAATTGTGCCATAAAAACCCCTATTCTGTGTTGATTGAACGGGCTTAAATATAGGTGGTATTTAACGCATTTGCAATGTGTTGAAGTGCTTTACGTTCATCAAGGGAGATATTAATGAATTGATCCCACTCCATCGCGATGATGCCCTTTTGTGCGGCTTCTTTACGGCTCTTGGTATAATAAAGGTATATTTTAATCTTATCGATAATGGGGGTTGATTGACCATATTCACGGAACGCAAGCGCAACAGATTCGCCAATTTCGAGCAAGCTACGTTTAAACGCACTCACCTCTTTCTCATCAACAGCTTCTGATAGAATATCAATCGCGCGATGACATTCACCTTCCAATGTTTCCAAATCCTTGGACCACTCTTCCCATTCTCCCTTACGCAGAACGGTTTCGCCAACCACGTACTGAACGGTTTCTGCCCCAAAAACTTCTTGTGAATAGGCCGTAATGATACTCGACAAAGCTTGAAGCTCCGCATCATCAGATTCATCACCGCCGGATGTATCGCTTTGACTGACATATAATCCAACACGATAAGGAAGACTCACCAGCAAGTTCCGTTGATCCGGCATCAGTTGGTCGAGAAAATTCATTTACATTAAGCCCTTTTATATGAATACCTTACAAACATACACTGAAACAAAGAACATCTCAAATACGTTTTGCTTTTCGGTCTTTAATTTAAGAACGCCCATTTGGAAACAGTGCATCTTCAACAATTTCTTCTTCAAAAATATCATTCATGCTTAACTTACTGTAAGTCTGATTAGGTTCAAGGTTTGCAATAAAACGCTTTATATCCTCGGGAACGGTATCATAGGAAATAACGCACGTGCTTCCTTCTTTATGGGTTTGATACTTCTGTACAAACACCTCGATGGCTTCATACTCAACCGCACACAAGTCGGTTTTATCGCCATCATTACGCGCAATCATAACAATATCGACATCTGGTATCACAACAGACTGGCCACCTTCCCAAACAAAACCTGACTTTGCAAACTTACCATCATAAAGCAAAATCATAGTCGGCACTTGAATACCCTGCCCCAGATGATGTTGAATAACTGGTATTGAGTAATTCCAATTCCAAATTTTTTGCATCCAATCGTACGACACAAGAATCTTATCATTTTCTTGCCATTTTTCTTGTGACGCTAAATGACGGATAGCCTTCTCATTGTGGAACAACCAGCAATCAAAAACCCTATCTCCATCAAATGTCTTTGTGCCACTTCCGTCTTGTTGGGGATCATAAAACACAACTTGTGTTTCATTGATTAGCGCCTCGACCTCCAACAGCGCCTCCGTCACAAAAAAGGATGGGACGCAATATTCCACATTAAGCGCAATACGATATGTGCCCTCTGGCCTGACATTGATGTTTCCTTCGCCATTCGTGTGCAAATATTGGAAGACGAAACGCGCGCCAGTATTTTCGTTTTTATACGACGCTTCGGGACCTGTGACTGTAAAATGCGGATATTTAGAGAAATAATTCTGAAACATATTCAGAGAGATTTCACCATCTGTCGCCCTAAAAAAAAGTTTATAACCCATAACTATTCACCCAAGAAAAAAGACTCCCCTGATATCTTCAGGAGAGTCTAGCATTTTTATCTTAAAACTCAATCTGATAAGCAGATTAAGCAGCCATTGCTTCTTTCATTGCAGTACCAAGACCCGCAGGACTTTCTGATACAACGAAACCGGCATTCGCCATCGCCTTCATCTTTGCAGGGGCAGTATCATCCGCGCCAGAGATAAGAGCACCGGCATGGCCCATACGCTTACCCGGAGGGGCTGTTGCTCCTGCGATAAAGCCGGCAATCGGCTTTTTATTCGCAAGACCTTTATAGTATTCAGCCGCTTCGATCTCAGCTGTGCCACCGATTTCACCGATCATCAAAATACCTTCTGTTTCAGGGTCGTCCATAAACAGATCAATACAATCAATGAAGTTTGTGCCGTTCACCGGGTCACCACCGATACCGATACATGTTGACTGACCAAGACCAACCGCGCCTGTTTGCGCAACGGCTTCGTATGTCAATGTACCTGAGCGAGATACAATACCGATCTTACCGCGCTTATGAATGTGGCCGGGCATAATACCGATTTTACATTCATCAGGTGTAATCACACCCGGGCAGTTCGGGCCGATCAGGCGTGTTTTAGAGCCTTCAAGAGCGGCCTTAACCTTCACCATATCCAGCACAGGAATACCTTCTGTGATACAGATCGCAAGATCGATTTCCGCTTCGATTGCTTCGATAATAGCAGCCGCCGCGAACGGAGGCGGCACATAGATCACAGATGCATTACAATCTGTTGCGTCTTTGGCTTCTTTCACTGTGTTAAACACAGGAAGACCGAGATGCTCCTGACCACCTTTTTTCGGTGTCACACCACCAACCATATTTGTACCGTAAGCAATCGCTTGCTCAGAGTGGAAAGTACCTTGAGAGCCAGTAAAACCCTGACAGATAACTTTTGTGTCTTTATTAACTAAAACTGACATAACTACGCCGCCTCCGCTTGTTTTGTAGCCGCAACAACTTTTGCTGCTGCATCTTCTAGATTGTCTGCTGCAATGATTGGAAGACCGGAACCAGCCATAAGTTCTTTACCCTTCTCAACATTCGTCCCTTCAAGACGAACAACCAATGGAACTTTAAGATCAACTTCTTTGGCTGCTGCGATAACACCTTCTGCGATCACGTCACATTTCATGATACCGCCGAAGATATTCACAAGAATACCTTTAACAGCCGGATCAGAAAGGATGATTTTGAATGCTGTTGTCACACGCTCTGCTGTCGCGCCACCACCAACATCAAGGAAGTTCGCAGGTTCACCACCGTGAAGCTTGATAATATCCATCGTCGACATCGCAAGCCCCGCACCGTTGACCATACAGCCGATATTACCGTCAAGACGCACATAAGACAGCTCATTATCATGTGCAATCTTTTCATTTGCATCTTCTTCGCTTTCATCACGAAGAGCAGCAATTTCAGGGTGGCGATAAAGCGCATTCGGGTCGAAGTTAATTTTCGCATCCAATGCCATCACTTCGTCACCTGCCAAAATCATTGGATTGATTTCAACGATCGCAGCATCTGTTTCGATGTAACATTTGTAAAGGTTCTTAAAGAACGGGATTGCGCTTTCCTTTGCCGCGCCTGTTAATTCAAGCGCATCTGCAAGCTCTGCCGCATCCGCATCAGAAATACCCGCAATAGGGTCAATCGCGACACGTTTAATTGCATCAGGATTCTCTTCTGCAACTTCTTCAATTTCCATACCACCTTCAAGAGAAACCATAAAGGTAACCTTTGATGTCGCACGATCAAGAAGAACAGAACAGTAATATTCCTTTTCAATATCCACACCGTCCGTAACATACAAACGCTGGACGTCTTTACCTTCAGGGCCTGTTTGCTTGGTTACAAGCGTCTTGCCCATCATGGCTTCTGCGGCATCCTTTACCTCATCAACCGTCTTACAAAGACGAACGCCGCCCTTGCCTTCAGGATTGTCGGTAAAGTGACCTGCACCACGACCACCGGCATGGATCTGTGCCTTTACAACGTAAAGGTCTGTCTCCATGCTTTCCGCGGCTTTTACGGCCTCTTCAACACTCATGGCGGGAATACCTTTCGGCACAGCCACACCATATTTCTCTAATAATTCTTTAGCTTGATATTCATGAATATTCATTTTGAGATAAACTCCGTTATGAAACTTTATACCTTAATTATGTAAGGTCACCATATAAAGAACCCACAGGCTCCTAATAATCATCAGAGGTTGGTTTAACATCCCTGTTTCCATTTGAAAACCGTAAAAATCAGAATTTGTGAAGAAAAAAAGCAGCGTTTACTTGTAATTTTTGACTCAGTTCTTTTTGACAAAGCGCTCATTTTTACCTTAGAATATGTGCTATGTAAGAATAAGTGGGTTTTTAAGTGCGCACGAAACGTAAAATCTTTGGATAAACAAGAAGATAAATCAAACGCACAACGCTAAAATAAAGCCCCATGTATTTTACGCTATAAAAAAATAAAAGGGAAAACACAAATGGCTGGTCCTATAAATACGGGTATTACGGGTGACAACAACGATGAAGAACAAGACATTGATCTAAATCAAGATGATCCGAAAGAGGCTGTAACAGCGGGCTTAACCGAAGATCAGATCGGTCTAAATGCTAAACAGCAAACAGAATTAAGTGACCCCACACGTGCAGAAAATTTTGCCGGCGCCAAAACCGCGCAAACAGTTACCGACGAAGTCAGTGCCGCTGACCCGGGATATTCATCCGGCCACGATTCCGGCGTTTCACAGAAAGAACAATACGACACAGCCCTTTCAGGCGCATCAGAAGGCCGCCACGCGGGTACGTATCTAGACTACCTCGTTGCCCAAAAGAAATTTATTGAAGAACAAAAGAAACGTGACATTGCCATCGCAGCAATCGCAACGCTGCCTGATCTTGCAAACTCCATCTTCGAACTCGGTGAAGACTACGAAGAAGAAGAAAACGCACAAGACCAAACCAACGCAGAAGCGATTGCCATTCAAGAAATGTTTGACGAGCAAATAGCAGAGGTCGATCAACATATTGCAGAACAAGAGCAAGTCATCGCTGACTTAGAAGAGCGCATGGCGAATGGCGAGATGAGTCAGAATATGCAGGTGGAACTCGATTCTGCAAACATTAGATTAGATGCTATGAAAGACATACGCCAAGCGCTGGCTGATGAATCAGAGGCTTTAATCGAAGCAAACGGACAAAGAGCGGAAGAATTTGCCATAGCCAAGGCTGAGAACGATCGGCTACAAGACATCGCAAAAGGTGTGCGAGACGGTACAGTAACACTTACAGAAGCAGAACAGGCGCAATTACAGCAAGATCTAGAAAAATCTTCTAGAGACCTAGAAGCAGCACAAGAAGCCCGCGCACGCGTAGAAGCACGCATTGAATTTGCCAGAGGCGGTCACGAGCAAATGGCAGGATTTGTTGCAAGCCTTACTGCCCGTGGCGAAGATGGTAAATACATAGATGGCTTAGACCCAGGTGCAGTACAAGCAAAAGCGGACTTGGTCTCCTCATATATAACGGCACGCTCAGACGGTATAATATCTCAAGAAGATATAAGGGTTCTGTCAGAAAAATTAGATGCCACTGGCATGAGCGATGCTGAAAAGCAGCAACAGTTCCAAATATTCCAGCAAAGCTTTGCTGGCTCAGGTCTTGGCCTTGGCACTGCCGATGGCAGAACACTCTACGGTGAAGAAGCCGCCGCGGCGTTGATTGCACAAATGCGCGGTGACATGAATGAAACGAATGACGACTTTACTGCCATTGCCACCGCGGCGACTAGTATGGTCAACCAACTTGCCGATCAACGACAAGGTCTTGCTAATGATGTCGCAAACTATGAAGTAGAGATGCAATATCTAAATGAAATGAAGCAAAATGGTAGTAGCTCAGTTGAGCTACCTGAGGGATCTAACATTTCTATAATAGACCCCAATGATACTGCCATGCTTGATGCACAAATAGCCTTAAAGCAAGCCGAGTTAGACAACGCTAGCAGCCGCCTGAATTTGATTGATAGCACCGTTGATCGCACGCGAGTTCAGCTTCAAGAAACACAACAAAACTACCTTGAAGCTAATCAAAAGCTTCACGATCTTGAAGCACAAAGAGACACGACGACCGGTGACGCTCTTACGCAGCTTAATGCGGATATTGAGGCAACCGAACAACAACTTCAAACATACAAAGATTCTGTTCAGGAGTTGAGTGTAAGAGCCAATATGGCGCAAGCAATTTCCGAACTAACAATACGAATAGAAGGAAAAAGCCAAACCTGCGGTATTGATGCGAATGCCGAACTTCATAAAGCCAATGTTATTAATGCACGTACAGCAATCACTGAAGCACTTAACGTGGCAACCAGTGATGGTAAGATGACGCAAAGCGAGTTTAACCAAATCAACACCCTATTCGATCAGGCACAGGTAAGCCAAGCGTCAAGAGAGGCTTTTGTAAGAGCATTCACGAATTCTGGTGGACTGCTTGGAAGCGGGGAATTAGACGCCGATGGCAAAGAAATATTCTTATCAAGCGAGGAAACCTCTGCGCAACTTATGCGTGAAATGGCAAAGGTTGAAGCAGAAATTGAACAAACCAGCTCTCAACTAGATGGCGTCGACGCCGAAATCGCAAGATTAGAGGCCGAGCAGGCGCGTATTGATGCAGAATTAGCGACCGCGCAAGCTGCCGTTGATGAAGAAGCATCACAAACCGTCGAGGTTGAGGCTGATGCAGCGGGTGCTGTCGCAGAAAGTTTAAAATACTCATCCATGTCCGAATATGTTTTATCAAACTATTATTACGGGCCAGCCGGGAATGCCGAAGGCACATCGATCTTAGAGGCAGCAAACGATCCAGATAAAATTTTAACGGATGCGAATGGCAATGCCGTGTTTATGGACACGGACACACAACAACTCTACACCCTAAAAATGGATGGTGATGAGATTGCTAAAGATGCAAACGGGGTACAAATCAAAGAAGCCGTGTCTCATGAAGACACCGTTGATTTGTACAATAAAATGTTTGAAAACAACCTACTACCAAGAAACTTTGTTCCGGATGGTGACGGGTTTGGTGCTTTTGGTTTCAGGATTTTAGAAACAGAGGTCGCCTTCGCACCAAGTGAACATGATGGATTTATGGGCACACTCGGTGCCGCAATGGCCGGTAAAATGGATCAACAAGGTCTTTTGAACAATATCGAGGCCAGCGTTGAAGCACAAAAAGCCGAGGAAGCCGTTGCTGTCGCAGAAAAGGACGCCCTTGAAGGAGAAAGCGGCGCACAATCCGCTGATGTGGCACGCTTACAAGGCGAACGATCAGATGTCGCTCAGGCTTTGGCTGCACTTCAACAACGTAGGAGCAACCTACGAGCTCAGGGTGCCTCTGGTAATACTGATAATAACGATACTTCCACTCCTGCCCTAAAAACAACCAATGAAATGCAGTTGGGTCTACAGGATGTTTATCAAAAAGTAGACAGAACATCGGGCACAGGCATGATTACACGCGCAGACTTGGATCAAGCATTGGGAGCCAACGCGTCTCCTGAGCTACGTGAACAAATCGAAGCTGCTCTGGAAAGAGACGGTATTGAAATTCAAGAGCCTGATGCCCCTGAAAATGACGTGGCAAACAATGTGGTATCTAGTGATCTGGATAACTCAATGCGCGACCTTCAAGTTTCAGCCAACAACGCAATATTAGCGGCCTTCCCTTTCTTAGGCATAGGACCATTTCAAGTGGAGCCCATTCAAACAAATACGTTCCAACCAGACCCGAATAACATATATCCGGGGGGGACAGCCTATCAAAGCTTTGCTGACAACGAATTCGAGCTTACACATGCCTCTGGCGATGCGAGTTACAAAGAACCAATAAACAATGGTACTTCGTCCGTTCCATCAGCCGGTGAAACATTTAGCCTTGCAATGACAAACCAGATGAATACACAAGGCCAAGGTGGCGTATCCGCAGAAGAAGCACTCAGACTTGAAAGAGAGGCAGAGCTTCTTATGGCGGCGAACAACCCCGCGAACCAAGGCGGTGGCGGTGGAATGCTGACATAAGTGGAGCAGATTTGACG
Source organism: uncultured Alphaproteobacteria bacterium (assembly GCA_964015995.1). Lineage (GTDB taxonomy): Bacteria > Pseudomonadota > Alphaproteobacteria > Micavibrionales > Micavibrionaceae > UBA1672. The sequence goes on along the minus strand of CAXHFH010000064.1, from coordinate 3,510 downwards.
AAAAACACAAAAATCTGTAATACTTAAGTAATAAAATTAAACTTGGAGGGGCGAAAAACGCCCCCCATAATAAAAAAGGGTGAAGAGGATGTCTATTCCTACAAACAATACGCCAAGTACTGGCATAGATGATGTTGATGTTGCTCCCGACATTACGGATGTGAGCAATGAGACCGATGCACTAAGACGCTCTGAAAGAGATCGCCGAACACGTGAATTACTCCGTGCGACCGATGATGAAAGTGGCGCTCTTGCATTTTTACTCCTTTTATTTTCAAACGTAACCGACGAAAATGGTGAAAAACTCATTGATGACGGCATCATTGAGCAGATTTCACAAGCTCTGGGCATTGATTTAGCGCCTCTGCAACAAACCATCACAAACCTCAGTGCGGGTACAACAACACCGCGTGAAGCAGCAACACAGACATACGAGCAAGTTACCCCTGAAAATGTTGATTGGTCAAAAGCCTCCAATGTCCAGATGAGCGATATCGTAAGGCCAAGCAATTCGCCAACCTTACTAAACCCTGATTTAGTCGCGCGTATGGAAACACATCCGGAAATCCGTCAACGCGTACAATGGACATTCGAAGCCGCACAGCGCGAAGGCCTGGATGGAAATCTTCTTGCCAACCAATATTGGCAAGAATCCAGATTTGATCCCAATGCAGGTTCAGAGGCCGGTGCACGCGGAATTGCTCAGTTCATGCCCTTCCACCAAGGGAAATGGGGGTTAACAACTTCCGCAAGCTTTCTCGATGCCCAAACATCCATTGATGCCGGCGCACGCTTTATGAAACACCTGACAGACAGGCTCGGAAGCCAAGAACTCGCACTTATTGCTTATAACGGCGGAGAAAGAGCCATCAATTACGTTGATAGAAACGTCAGTGGTGATGGCATTAATGTCGAGCAATGGATGGAATTCATGCACCAAGAGCGCTTAGAGAAAGGCGTTGGTGCAAGAAACTTATGGCGCAACCAAACCTATGAATACGTGGCCTTAATAGATTCAAAATATTGGGAGCCTGAGCAAATAGCATTAGCACAGTCACAGCAATCAGCTTTGGCCGCGCAATTCGCACAAGGTGGTGTGGAAATCAATGACCCTGCGCAACCAGATCCGCTTGTCGCATCATTTGACGGCGAAGGACGCGACGAAACAATACTGGCTGATAACACGGATTTAAATCCCCTCTCCAGTGATGCAACGGTGACAACCAGACCTGGATTGTCTTAATCACACCAAAACCCGCATAAAGTTTGACGAATCGCGCATATATGTATAATATATGGGTATAAAATAGGTTTGAAAAAAGTGTCAGCATAAAAAGACACAATAAAACAATAATTTACGGGTGTTAAAAAATGATGATCGCTCCAATGACAAACATGGTAGCTCTTAGCTCTAGCTTTTTCCGTACGGCCGCTTCGGACAATGCTGGGGGTGGATATTGTGCCAAAGGTGTTGCCAACATTCTACAGGCAGCAGGACTTGATTGCACTAGAGGAAACGCACACACATGGGATGAAACCCTCCCTCAAAATGGATGGCAAATGCTTGAGGGTGTAACACCTGAAAATGCACCGCCAGGTGCCGTTATTGTTTATGATCGTGATACAAATTACAGCGGTAAAGGCGGTGGCGCCGAATATGGCCACGTCGAAATCGTAGCTATTGAAGCCGATGGCGATAGAAAGTACGTTTCTGATAAAGCCCGCGATAACTGGGGCGGCACAGTGCCAGATAACTTTGTCGGTGTTTACATTCATCCGGACTTACACAAGCCATTAGAAAATGGACAATATTCCCCCACTTTGGTTGCCAACAACGCGAGCGATGTAGACTTATCGTCCAACGCCGATACTTATAATGTATCTTCTAATGTATCCTCGCCCAACACAACGACAAACACAACGACAAGCGGGTCAACGCCGGAAATTTTCACGGCAGAAGAAAGACAACGCCGTCAGTTAAATGATATTATTTTAAATGGCCAACTTACTGCTAATGATCCAAGCACATCGCAAAGCTTTAACGATGCTTCGAATGCTAGCCCGTTTATGCTCCTAGCGTTAATCTTCAAAGCATTGTTTAATGTTGATATGGATCTAGCCCCCGCGACCGAAGAAGCCACAAACCCAACAAGAGACGTGACAGCAACGACGGATACTGACCTATCTAACACACCGACGAATCAAGTTGGTGAACAGGATGTAACGACGACTGCGCTCGGCACCAGAATCTAGGCACGCTACTCTTTATTATTTCTTTACGAATTATGGCTTAACATAGGAAAGGTTTATCTTTCCTGCGTTTTTCTATGCTGCGTTCCATTTCAGATACCTCAATATCTTTTCACAAAACGAATCGTTAGTGCCATGCATTTATATAAGAACATTATGACCACCTTGCCATTAGGGCTTATCGCAATCGCTTGCGCCCTGCCCTTATCCGCTCATGCCACGAATAATGAACGCGTTGCGCCGCTACATATCAAAATTGCACCGTCAAAAATCATATCCCCGAAAAAGAGAATTATCGTTGAAACAAAAAAATCAACACCACCAAAACAACAAATGAAGACCGTATCTAGCTTTCCTGAAAAAACAGCAAAGAAAAAAACGGCTTTGAACGCAACAAAGCCGAAGCGTATGAGTATTGATGACATTCTGGATTCTGTGACATGCCGTAAAAATGCCGTTGTGCCAAGAAAAGTCAACTTTACAGACAAAAATTTAGCCGATTCACTGAAGCAGTATTTAACTGAAAAGAAACAAAACTCGGAAATTATAGACACCCTTCATAGAACAAGTAAAAAAACAGGGGTAGACTTTGATCTACTGATTGTTACAGCCATGATCGAGAGTGATCTGGGGCGCATGACGATCTCCTCCTCTAGCTCAGCACGTGGGATTTACCAATTTATTGAACCTACATGGCTGGTTCTCATGAAAAGATACGGTGAGCGAATCGGCTATAAAGCGTATGCTGACATGATTGAAATAAACAAAGAAACCAGACAACCACAAATAACACATGGTGGTGTCATTATGCGTCAAAAAATACTGGATTTACGCTATAATGCACGTATTGCCGCGCTCATAAAAGCGCATCAAATTAAAGACGAAGAGCGTGTCTTAAAGAGCTTCAAAAATGGCCAAGACATAAGCATAACAGATCACTACATCGCACATATGCTCGGACTTTCACTCGCGCGTACATTCTATCAATTAAAGCAATCAGAATCGGATATTATTTTGTCCAATTTGAAAAACAGAAAATTTCATGAGGCCATAAACCTCAATAAAAGCTTTTTCTATGATTCAAATGGCATAGGCCTAAGCGCATCTGATGCGTATGGCCAATTTGAAAAGAAAATTACCGCAAAATTTGAAATTCTGGACGCTGTGAGCAAAGGATACATGCAAGACAACGCGCCCTCCGCTTGTAACAAGCATACACCTGATATACGTAGTGTTTCAGCCGATGACATTTTGAAACAC
>CAXHFH010000063.1:0-13225 GCA_964015995.1 uncultured Alphaproteobacteria bacterium | reverse complement strand
CCTCAGCGCGATTTGGGCGGTGGGCTTGTCCGTTCTGGGGATTTACGTTTACAAACGCAGCGATGATAAAAAAACCATGATGCGGGATGTGATTTTCTGGAATCCTGCCTCTGGAAAAACATAACGTTATCGCTTAGACTCCTGTTATCTGCGTTGGTGATTCTAACCGCGTTTTTCTAAGGAGTTTTCTAGGTGAGCAATAAAACCCCCATTACAGTCGCGCGTGGCGATGGTATCGGCCCCGAAATTATGGATGCAACCTTGCGCATATTGGAGGCCGCGGGTGCGCGCCTTGATATTGAGCATATTGAGATTGGTGAAGCCGTGTATCAGCGCGGTATCATGACAGGGATAGAGGATAGCGCATGGGATAGCCTGCGCCGCACCAAAGTATTCTTAAAAGCACCGATTACCACGCCGCAGGGTGGTGGTTTTAAATCGCTCAACGTGACGGTGCGCAAGAGCCTTGGCCTGTTCGCCAATGTGCGTCCGTGCGTGTCTTATCATCCTTATGTGGATACGAACTTCCCCGATATGGATATGGTCATTATCCGCGAAAATGAGGAAGACCTCTATGCAGGGATTGAACACCGCCAAACCCAAGATGTGGTGCAATCGATTAAGCTGATTTCCCGTCCGGGGTCGGAAAAAATCATCCGTTTCGCCTTTGAATATGCGAAGGCCAATGGCCGTAAAAAGGTCACCTGTATGGCCAAAGATAACATCATGAAAATGGCCGATGGCTTGTTCCACCGCGTGTTTGATGAGATTGGCGCGGAATATCCGGAGATTGAGCAGGATTTCTACATCGTTGATATCGGTACCGCGCGGGTTGCGGCGCGCCCGAATGATTTTGACGTGCTCGTCACCGAAAACCTTTATGGCGATATTATATCCGATGTCGCGGTAGAGATTACGGGCTCAGTCGGTTTGGGCGGCTCATGCAACATTGGCACAGATTTCGGCATGTTCGAAGCCGTGCACGGTAGCGCGCCTGATATTGCAGGGCTTGGTATTGCCAACCCGTCGGGGCTATTGCTTGGCTCTGTTCAGATGTTGAACTATATCGGGCAAAATGACATTGCCACGAAAATCCATAATGCATGGTTCAAAACTATGGAAGACGGTATTCACACAGGCGATATCTATGATGAGAAGCTCAGCCGTGCATGTGTGAAAACGCAGGCCTTTGGTGATGCGGTGATCGAGCGTCTGGGTGAGAAGCCTGACACGTTTAAGGCCGTGGATTACGGCGCGGGCGGCGGAAAGGGGCTAACGCTTCCGCCGTTAAAGCCATCTGTTGTGCAGGAAAAAGAATTGGTCGGCGCGGATATCTTCATTGATTGGGACGCAGGCAGTGTCGATGAACTTGCCGCGATGTTGGATCAGGCCGTCGTTGATGGTTTGAAATTAAAAATTATCGCCAATCGGGGGGTAAAGGTTTGGCCTGACGGGCATCCTGATACGTTTTGTTCCGATCACTGGTGTTTGCGCTTTATCGGTCATAGTGTGAGCAGCGATATGATTATCGCACAGCTTAGCGCAGTTAAGGGTTGCGGCATCGATTTTATCAAGATGGAGAATTTGTATAGCTTCGATGGTGAGCGTGGCTATACACTTGCGCAAGGCGAATAATCAGGGTAAGCTATTGCGTTGTTTATGTTATTTTTTTCAGGGGCAGTTTTTTGAATATTAGGTCTTTTTTTGCTGTTTTCTTACTAATGGCTTTGATCGTGCCCGGAAATACGACTTTGAGTGCTAAGCAGTATTTTAAGCCGGATGCAGGGGGGTATGAACCTGTGTTCATGCCAATAATGAGCTCAACATCAGTGATTATTGATAAGGATGAGACGCCTCCTCAGGAGCCTAATCTTGGAAAAGCAACATTTTTAAAATATCCACCTGTTGCCAGTCTTGATGAACGTGTTGATCGCTTAGTGTATGGCATAATAACTGATATCAAGCCGGAATTAGACCATTATGGCTACGAAATACGTCGTTACATGTCCACAGTTGGTAACATGGAAGTTTTTCACAATAAAGATCGTATAGTAGAAGAAATTAAAAACATAAAAAAAGCGAGAATTATTGCTGATTATTGGAAAAAATATATTGATCAAGAGCTTTCTGAAATACAAAAAATAATAGATGAAGATAAAAGTATAGATTTGCGTGTTCGTACTGCCTTTAAGCAGAATAAAATTACAGTCCAATCATTTTTGATTAGCTTAAAGTCATGGATTGATTCGAATGAGCGCCTATTGTTGCATGTGTATAAACAGCCCGAAATCTATGAAGTGATTTATCCTGAAATTATCATTGTTGTACCAACGTCTCGTGTGTCTTTTTACAATTTAGTGGTAATTAGGCAGTCTAAATTAAAAGATATGCAGCAGTACCATCCATTTTCCTTAATGGTTTACTGATAAGTCTTTGCGGCCTTGACCGTATTTGCCAATAAACATGCGATTGTCATAGGGCCTACACCGCCCGGTACAGGTGTGATCGCCCCCGCAATGTCTTTTGCATTTTCAAAATCAACATCACCGCATAATTTTCCGTTTTCCATACGGTTAATGCCGACATCAATCACGCAGGCACCATCTTTTACCCAGTCTGCCTTCACCATTTTTTCACGTCCCACAGCCGCCACCAGAATATCGGCCTGCTGACAGATTTCTTTTAAGTTTTGTGTTCTGGAATGTGCCATTGTTACGGTGCAGTTTTCCTTAAGCAAAAGCTGCGCCATTGGTTTACCGAACAGCAATGAGCGTCCGATGACAACGGCGTGAAGGCCGCTTAGATCCGATATAACAGACTTAATTAAAATCAAACTGCCTTCTGGGGTGCAGGGGACAAGCCCGTCCAGACCGGCCACCAACGCGCCGACATTTTGCAAATTCAAACCATCGACATCCTTCTGCGGCGCAATCAGTTGAATAAGATAATCACTATCCAGATGATCGGGCAGGGGCAGTTGTAGCAAAACCCCATGAACCGTGTCATCTGCGTTCAAATCATTGATAACGGCCTCTATCGCGTCATTGGTCGTGTCAGCGGGCAATCTCTTTTCCGTGCTGATGATGCCAACTTGCTCGCATGCTTTGATTTTGTTTCGCACATACACATGGGATGCGGGATCATCACCAACCAAAATAACGGCTAAGCCGGGTGTATTCGCCATGTCGTCTACGGCTTGTTTCACGTTGTTTCTAAGGGCGGCAGCAATGGCCTTTCCGTCAATAATATGTGTCATGTTTTATAAAATTCTTGTTGGTTTAAAATAAAATAGCGCGGCTAATGCCGATTAAAATGCTTCCGATGACCTGCACACCGATTAAGGCCACCAATGGTGTTAAATCAATCCCACCAATGGGCGGTACAAATTTTCTGATTGGTGTATATAGGGGGTCGGTAAATTTCTTTAGTAGCGCGGTTAGGTTTTTGGCTGCTTCGTTGTCTTTATTTACAATCTCAAACGCAATCAACCAACTCATCGCAACATCGACAATGATAATGAAACAATATAGCGATACCGCTAATCCGATAATAAATGCCATGATTTTTCTGCCTTTTGTCGTTGTTTTCTTTGTTATATCGGGTTTATCTATAAAGGAAAAGCCCCCGCGAGGTCATCGGACGCTAAATTATATGTTTTAAGGTAACTTTTACTTTATTTGGTGTACTCTAAGCTTAGCAGAAAGAAGAGAGCATGTTTGGTTTAGACCCGATCGTAATTCCGACATTAATGATTTTAGCCGGCGCGAATACGGCGTGCCCGACGCAAGAGGCGACAAAAATCAACATCATTCCGCGTACGGAAAAGGTGAAATATGATTATCGTCAGACGTTGAAGCAGATCCAAAATTATAGCACCGACACCGTTGACCCCTATGGGTTTCACGGCCAAACGGTGACGCAAGGCTTTATGAAGGGGCAGATTGATCTGCGCCATAAAGTCCAGTTTGGTCAGATTACACACCCGAAATATAAAATCTCCTGCCTTTGGTATAAAGAAATCACGGTTGAAATTAACATTGATCCAACCATTGTGATCGCGAAGGAGCTGTATCAGGATCGGTGTATGCGTAAGGCCATTTTGGGGCATGAGCTAAAGCATGTGCGCGTTGATCGTGAAATCGTCAATAAATACGCCAAAAGCATGGGGCAGAAGCTTCTGAAGGCCTTAAAATCACGTGGGTTCGCCGCAGGGCCGTTCGAGGCCGAGCGCATGAATGAAATCATGGTTAAAATGCAAACCGTCGTGAAACAAATCCTGGAGCTTGAATATAAGAAAATGGGTATTGAACGCCAAGAACGCCAACGCGAAGTGGATACGCTCGAAGAATATAACAGCGTTGATGATAAATGCCCGGGCTTCCAGAAGAAAAAGCAACAGCTCTATTCCTCAATCTTGCGGTAGAGGCTTTCTCTACATTCAAAAACTTATGGATATTCAAACTTGCTTCTGCGACATTACTTTTAATCGTAGAAAGGAATGAAGATGCAAAGTTCTTGTGAACTCAAAGTGAGTCGTAAAACCTTAATTTTGAGTACATTATCAGTTTTTACAGTTGTGTGTTTAAGTTTGAATTTTGCTTATCAAGAGGGAAGAGACTCTGGTTTGAAACATGGTTTTGTAAATGGGCAGATTAAATTGCTAAATTTGATGTCCCGTGAAACTGGCGATTTTCCAGAAAATTTTTCCCGCCAAGACTACCGTGAGATATATGGTACAAAAACATTCAGTGTCTACGTTCATAGAAACGAACGTTCTATAGTAGTTACAGGTCAGTATTGAGCCGACTTACACCAGATCAAAAGGTTATTTATGGGAGGGCTTATCTTCTTCCACACCTTCAACGTTTTCAGCACTGTCCTCAATCTTCTTTTCAAGTTCACCGATGAAATGTTCGATGTCGGGCAGGAACGGCGCGTTCTCGGGGGCTTCGGCAACGGCGTAGAGCAGGGACTTTAGCCCGATCTCGTAATTCCCGTTTTCCGCATAGAGCAAGCCGCGTGCGAAATGTGCGGTGGCCAGTTGCAGGGCGAAATCATCATTGCGCGGGTCTTTTCTTTGTGCATCCCGCAGGAGCGCAATGGCATCGCTGTATTTTTCCTGCGCGATATATGTCCCCGCAAGGTCTAACACCGTTGTTGCGTCATCGGGATATTGATCCAGCTTTTTCTTCAGCGCATTTTCCTCTTGCTCATAAACGTCAATAACGGGCGCGGAAGGGGCGTATTGTGGCGCGCTGGGCGTAAACACCATAAAAGTGGCGAGCGAAACAGCGGGGATGAAAAACATCAATATATAACAAGTTTGCGGTTTTGTGCGCATCAATGGGGCGGTTACATATAATGTGGCTATTCCGGCGATAATCGCGCAAATAATTAAGATGCTCATGTTTGCCCCTCATTTAAGTCTGTGTCCTTACGAATGGTTTTGATCACCTGTAATATACGCGGTAAATCGGTCTTTCGTATCGGCCCTCTGAAATGGTATCTGACCATGCCATTGGCATCTATGAAAAAGCTTTCGGGTGTGCCGTTAATTCGCCAGCCTGCCGCGGCGTAGCCCTTATCATCCAGTGCGATGCGTGTATAGGGATCACCGCGATCATCAAGATAGGCTGTAATGTCGGTTGGCTCATCCTTATAGGCAATGCCGATGATGTTAAGTTTATGAGTCTTTGCCAGCTCTACGATTTGGTCATGCTCGATCAGGCATGTGGTGCACCATGTGGCGAAAAAATTCACCATCATCAGATCACCTTGCAGGTAATTGGTAATATTCTTAGAGGAAATCACTATGCCATCTTGGGTGCTCGTGGGCATTTCGGTGATTTCAAAGAACGGAATCGGGTCGGTTGTCAGTGTCACCGTGCGCGCATCAATAATGGTTTTGATCTGGAGATAAGCCAGAGCGCAGATCGTAATAAGGGGGAGCAGGTATATCGTTTTGTTCATGTCAGAAACTCTGCGGTGATCAGAATTGCCGAACTTATCATAAGCACGATAATAATCTTTCGCGCCCGCGCTTTGGGGAGTTGGAATACCATGGCGCTGAAACCAATGACAATCGCCAGAATAATGCAGAATAACCCAACACTATAGAGCATGATTTTATGACACCTTTTTGAGTGCTGTTTGAAGGTCTTCGATCAAATCTTCCAGATGCTCCACGCCGACAGACAGGCGGAATAACTGGTCTGTGACACCGGCCTTGGCGCGGGCTTCTTCGCCCATGGATACATGTGTCATGGTGGCGGGGTGGTTGATCAGGCTTTCCGTGCCGCCCAATGACTGCGCCAAACGGAACAGCTCCAGCGCGTCCACAAAGGCCGAGAGTTTTGATTTATCGGTTTTAATCTCAAAACTCAGCATCGCGCCATAACCGCTTTGCTGTTTTTTGGCAATCTCATGGCCGGGATGGTCGGGAAGGCCGGGATAGTAAACCGTATTAACGGATGGGTGATCATTCAACATCTTCGCGATGGCCTGCGCATTATCCTGCGCACGACTAACGCGCAGCTCCAGCGTGCGCATACCGCGCAATGTCATATAGGCATCAAACGGCGCGCCGATCAGCCCGAGAGAATTCGCCCAAAATTCCAGATCGGTCAGAATATCCTGATTGTTTGTGGTTACGCATCCGCCGACAATATCACTATGGCCGTTTAGGAATTTCGTGGTGGAGTGGTAGACAATATCCGCGCCTAAATCGAGCGGGTTTTGCAACATTGGCGATAGGAACGTATTGTCACACACCGTAATTGCGCCGCATTTCTTCGCGTGATCTGCAATCATACTAATATCGGCAATCCGCAATACGGGGTTGGACGGGCTTTCGATTAAAACCATCTTCGGCGGTGTATCGCGGAACGCGTCTTCAACGGCCTGCGCGTCATATTGATCAATGAATTTTAATTTGAAATGATGTTTCTCGGACAACGCGGACAGCATACGGTATGAGCGTCCATAACAATCATAAGGCGCGATCAGAAGATCATCAGGGTTGAGAAGGTGCACGATCAATGTCAGTGCCGCCATGCCCGATGATGTCACACATGTGCCGATGCCGCCTTCCAATTCTGTCACGGCTTCGGCCAGATCATCACGCGAGGGATTGCGCGTGCGTGAATATTCGTATGGTGCCTTTTGCTCCAGCCCGTCAATTTCATAGGTTGAGGACAGATAAATCGGTGGAATGACGGCTTTATGTGCCTTATCTTTTCCGACGGCGGCCTGAACGATGGATGTGCGTCTGCGTTTTGTTGTCATTGGTATTTTCACATTCTTAACTTAAAAAGAAGATCACTTTATCCCCTTCAGAATCAAAAATCAGCAAAGAAATTTTATTGAGTTACGAATCGGAAGTTTGTGGCTGTACGCATCAGCCGAATCAAAAACCGCTGCTTGGTAAGAGCAGCGGTCTGAATAAAGTAAGTAAGCGAATTGACTGTAAGAGGAAGAGTCTGAAATCTTTTAAGTATTACAACCTCTTGGAGGTCCTCATATAATCTAATTATCATTATTGACTTCAAATGTGGCGAAAAAATGGAAATATCCTGCCATTTTACGGGTATTAAGTTATCTTGTTGTAAAATAAGGTTTTTTTGATGTTGAAAACGTCTGTATGGTCACGTTTACCATAATGTTTTAGTGTGTATTTTCATAAAAATTGAAAAAAACGTCTTTTGTAAATTCTCTGTTAATCTCTGTACTCTTATGATGTACACTTATTTTTTAGTGTAATATTGCACTGCACATTTCTTATTACAAAGGGGTATCCCGATGGCACGTACTGGAAACGATTCCTTAAAAACCAGAAAAACACTAACCGTTGACGGCGAAAATTATGATTATTTTTCTTTAGAGGCTGCGGCCGAAAAGATCGGTGATATTGCGAGATTACCCTATACGTTAAAAGTTCTGCTCGAAAATCTTCTGCGCCATGAAGATGGTCGATCCGTGAAGGTTGAGGATGTTGAGGCCATTGCACAATGGTTGGAAAATAAGAAATCATCCCATGAGATTGCCTATCGTCCCGCGCGTGTTTTGATGCAGGATTTTACAGGCGTACCCGCCGTGGTTGATTTGGCCGCAATGCGTGAAGCCATGGTCGCCTTGGGCAGTAACCCTGATAAAATTAACCCGCTTGTGCCTGTTGACTTGGTGATTGACCATTCAGTGATGGTGGATGAGTTCGGAACCGAGCAAGCCTTTCAAAATAATGTCGAGCGTGAATTTGAACGCAACGGCGAGCGTTATGCCTTTTTAAAATGGGGGCAGGGTGCGTTTAATAATTTCCGCGTTGTGCCACCCGGTACAGGGATTTGCCATCAGGTGAATTTGGAATATCTATCGCAAACTGTATGGATGGATGCGGATGATCAAAACCCGAAGAAAAACATCATTTACCCTGACACTTTGGTTGGTACAGATTCGCACACAACCATGGTGAATGGCTTGTCTGTTCTTGGTTGGGGTGTTGGCGGTATTGAGGCCGAGGCCGCGATGCTGGGGCAACCTGTTTCTATGCTGATCCCTGAAGTTGTTGGTTTTAAATTAACCGGACAGCTAAAAGAGGGCGCAACGGCGACTGACCTTGTGCTGACCGTGACGAATATGCTGCGTGAAAAAGGCGTGGTTGGAAAGTTTGTTGAATTTTATGGCGCTGGTCTTGATCATCTTAGTCTGCCTGACCAAGCAACTTTGGGTAACATGGCGCCGGAATTTGGCTCGACGTGTGCGTTCTTCCCGATTGATCAGGAAACGCTGAAATATTTACGTTTCACAGGCCGTGATGAGCACCGCGTTAAAATCGTTGAAGAATATGCGAAAGCACAAGGTATGTGGCGTGATGCCGACACGCCTGATCCGGAATTCACCGATACGTTAGAGCTTGATATGGCGAGCGTGGAGCCGTCTATCGCGGGCCCGAAACGTCCGCAAGATCGCATTGCATTGTCGAATGCGTCAAAGGCGTTTGAGAAATTAGTGCCAGAGCATAAATCAGTGCCCGTTGAAGGCGCGGATTATACATTGGATAATGGTGATGTTGTTATCGCGGCGATTACGTCGTGTACCAATACGTCTAACCCCATGGTTATGGTCGCGGCCGGGCTTGTTGCCCGTAAGGCACGTGCGCTTGGTATGCAGGTGAAGCCGTGGGTGAAAACCTCACTCGCACCGGGGTCACAGGTGGTGACCGAATATCTGGAAAAGGCGAATTTACAGGAAGATTTAGACGCGCTTGGCTTTAACACTGTCGGCTATGGCTGTACGACGTGTATCGGTAATTCAGGGCCTTTGCCTGCGCCTATCGGTAACGCGGTTGATGAAGGTGATTTGAATGTTACTTCTGTTTTATCAGGTAACCGTAATTTCGAAGGGCGTATATCGCCGCACGTAAAGTCAAACTATCTGGCGTCACCGCCTTTGGTCGTGGCTTATGCACTCGCGGGCTCTATGCGCGCTGATTTGTATAATGATCCATTGGGGCAGGATAAAGACGGTAATGATGTTTACATGAAAGACATATGGCCAACTAATAAGGAAATCGCCGATATGGTGGCCTCATGCCTGACACCTGAAATGTTCGCAGAGCGTTACTCAGACGTGTTTAAAGGCCCGCCTGAATGGCAAGCTTTGGGTGGTAGTGATTCCGGCCAGACCTATGATTGGCAGGACAGCTCAACCTATGTTCGTAACCCGCCATTCTTCAGTGGTATGGGTAAGGATGCAGGCGATATGCAGGATGTTAGAGACGCCTATGCGCTCGCCATTCTGGCTGATTCTGTTACCACGGACCATATTTCACCCGCAGGGGCGATCAAGAAGGATTCTCCGGCAGGGGAATATTTGAATGATCACCAAGTATGCAGTGTTGATTTTAACTCTTACGGCTCACGTCGTGGTAATGACAAGGTTATGACGCGCGGTACGTTTGCGAATATCCGTATCAAAAATGAAATGGTTCCGGGAATTGAGGGTGGCTTTACCAAGCACGTGCCAACCGGAGAGGATATGAGCATTTACGATGCGGCGATGTTGTATCAAGCCGAGGGGCAGTCACTGGTTGTGATCGCCGGTAAGGAATATGGTACAGGGTCATCGCGTGACTGGGCGGCGAAGGGTACACGTCTTTTGGGCGTGAAAGCCGTTGTCGCGGAAAGCTTTGAGCGTATTCACCGTTCTAACTTGATTGGTATGGGGGTTCTGCCTTTGCAATTCGCAGGGAACATGAACAGAGAAACCATGGGACTTCGCGGGGATGAGCGTTTTTCAATCACCGGCATATCTGATGGTTTAACACCAGGTAAGCAGGTTCAGATGAAGGTGACTTATGCCGATGGATCTGATCAGACTGTTGATCTGCTTTGTCGTATTGATACGCTTGATGAGCTGGAATATTACCGTAATGGCGGCATTTTGCATTACGTCCTCAGACAGCTTGCTGCGGCGTAATTATTTTTATTCAATATAAACTTCGTCCTCGTCATCGAGGACGTTGTTTTTTGCATATTTTTCGGCTTGTCCCATTATGAATTCGAAGAGCGGGCGTTCCGGTCTGTAATGCACCTTATACCTGTTTTCCATGCTGTTTATTTGCGCTTCTAATTGATCCAGTCGGTCACGCGCCATGTATCCTTGTTTGGCTTCGTCCGAGAATTTATCAATTGTGCCTTGGTTTAATTTTTCTGTGTTTACACCAACCAAATAGGAAAGCTGTACACCTTCTAAGAAGTCAGCAGCGGTGCTAAGTCCTTGTGTTACATTTATTTTTTCATCGTCTTCCATAGGCTTTAGGGAGTAATTGAACGTTGTTGTGCGATCCGGCTCACGCAGAATCATACTGCAGCGGCCGGCCTCACGCCCTAAGAGTGCGACTAATGCGATATTGCTGTCGTAATTGACGTTCACTTCTCTGCCGGCGCGTTTGAATACGTCTTCGGCAAGCTCAAGCGATTTGTTGTAATCGCCTTTATTGACGACATCGCATTGTTCGATAACGTCTAAAAAGGGGTGCTTTGTTCCGTATGCGTATACAGGCTTTCCTCTGTAATACACGGAAAGCCAGCGATCAGGATTATATCTGCGTTCATAATCATTCAGTGACCTGTCCCAGATGTCCGGCCATTCAATGCGTTTCAAGCGCGGGGTTAGGGGCCCCATTCTTTCGTAATCAGCAATAATCAGTGCCACCATCCGCACACAGCTATGCATTGTGTTTGTGCGTACGATGAATGTTTCTGTCGGCAGTCTGCCTGCCTGAAGGTTGATGACCATGCGGTTGCTGCGTGCGACGATCGCAAGCTGTTTATTATCACTTTTATTTTGTTTTTCCTTAATCACGAATTTTTCGCGAAGCAAGGAGGTATCAATTTTCATGGGTAAATCCGAAAGCAGAACTGCAAAGACAAAATGCCATCACTTCGAAGATGATAGCATATTGTACGGATTCTTAAAGAGAGTTGATTGAAGTGATTTTTATGCGGCGAAACTTGGTCTTGGCGCAGCATACTGAGGCGCGTTATCTAATTGATCAAGCTGCTTCGCGTAATAGGCCATGTTGCGTTCGATTGTCATACGCTTAGGTAGGTCTTCGAAAAATGCTTGCATGCCTTCTGAAATGTTACTGCGTAGGTTAAAACCGCCAGAGATAGACTTACCTGACATACGTGCCATTGTGCCCTGACCGTGTGCATCTGTCTTTTGTCTGTCTTCTACATCAGTAAGATACTCACTGTACATCTCCATAATGTTCGCAACATCGATGTTTTCTGCCCAGTCACTGATGTTTTCAGAGAATGCTTCTGTGATGGCGCTACCGAGGATGGTTTCCATGATCATACTGCCGAGCATGCCATCATGGTCATTGGCAACTTTGAAATTTGGATTGCTGTTAATGAAAAGTGGTCCGTTATAATTAGGACGATCCGGGTGCGGAGCCAGCGTTTGTAATTCTTTCATAAGGCCCATAATGGTGCCGACGATTGCTTGTTTTTGATTATGTGTGTTGTATGCGTAGCTCATTTTGTACTGCCCCTTTGTTAAGTTAATAGTATGCGGGGCAAGTAAATATGATTTTAATTATTGATAAAATTCGAAGTAATTCATATTTTTACTTTATTCTTTATTTAAATAAAAACTATATAAAATTTTAGTTACTTATGTTTTTTGCAGTTTTTTTAAAGGTTTAGCAATTTGAAGGAATGTTCGGGGCGTGCCTGATGGTGTATTGCTTTTGACAAAAATAGATCATTGGGTGTATAGATACACTCAGCACTGAGCGGGTGTTTGACAAAAAATTAACAAATTTATTAAGGTTTTGAAGATGGCAAAGGTAGATGTAAAAGAAGAGATCAGAGGGCTTTTGGGCAATCGTGATCAGATTATGTTCTACGCAACGTCGGGATATAGTGATGGTCGTTCGTCGGAAGATGGGCGTCGTCTTGATCAAATTGCAGAGCAGTTGGCCGAGTTTGGTATCACAGATGAGAATATGACGTTGGATCAGTTTGATGAGGATGTGGAGCGCGGTTTATTTAAAGTGCCGGAGCAGCAGTCAATGGCGGGCGCCGCATTCAGTAAGATCACAAGTTGGCTAAGCGGTGGTGAGAAGAAGCCCAGTAAGTTTGATGAGCGTCTTGCGCGTATCTCTGCTGAAAATACGCATGATCATGATTAATCTGTGATTTTGACTATATAATAAGAAAGCCGATCAGATATGAGC
This sequence comes from uncultured Alphaproteobacteria bacterium, assembly GCA_964015995.1. Classification (GTDB taxonomy): domain Bacteria; phylum Pseudomonadota; class Alphaproteobacteria; order Micavibrionales; family Micavibrionaceae; genus UBA1672. The sequence continues at coordinate 483 of CAXHFH010000063.1, read as the reverse complement.
GGCTTTTTTTATGGATTATTGTAATGAATAAGTCTGATCTACGTTTCCATCGGTTGGTATAAATCAAACACATCAATAATCTCAAGAAGCTGTTCCACTTCTTTTTTACACTGCATGGCCTGTGTTTTTGTTGTGACAGGCACAAACAGATCGGATGCTTCGAACATATCCTTATCATAGGGAATCATCATAAAGACGTGCTTCCCACCGAATAAGACAGCCGTAAGCGGCGATTCATCGAATATGTCTGCGGCTTCGGCAAGCTCTTTCAATAAACGTTCACCAATAACAAGCTCTGCGCTTTCAGGCTTGGTTGAGTAAATTGTAAACTTATCCCAATCAGGGTTAGAGACGCTGACATGAACTTCGCTCATGGTTTTCCAACGTGTTTTAGAATAAGCCTTCACCATTTTATCATTGGCGGTGATAACCGTATCTGTCTCTTATACACATCTCCGAGCCCACGAGACGTCTGAGTATCTC
>CAXHFH010000062.1:0-13308 GCA_964015995.1 uncultured Alphaproteobacteria bacterium | reverse complement strand
TATCTAAACCTTCCTAAAAACTGCGCGGTAGGAATAGCGTTTATACATATGGTGCACCTCTAATGCGCCTTTTTTCTCAACTTCCAGACGTTTCAGGTAGTCGAGAATTTCGGGCTTGTGGTACACATGGAACAGTTTGAGCCACCAAAACACGAACTTACTAAGATATTTCGGTAAATCGGCCTGATCATCAAAATCAACGATGTGAATCTCTCCGCCAGCGGGGAGGAGCTCCAGAGCGTGGTCAATCGAATCCTGCCACGGCGGAATAATCGACAGCGCATAAGAAAAAACAATCTTATTCAATGGCTTATCAATACCAAAAAGCATTTTCGGGTCAAAGTTTTGTGAAAAGCCTTGTTTGAGCGTGACTTGATTGCTCATCTCCGCTTGCTTTAAATTGCCATTCGCGGTCTTGAGCATTTCATCAGAGGCATCAAGGCCGTAAAAATGCGCCTTCGGATTTGTCTTCGCGATTTTAATTAAGTTGCGCGCTGTGCCACAGCCAACTTCGCATATATGTTCGTCATCTTTGGTGTTGATATTCTCAATCATCCGATCACGCCCCAAAAGATAATATTTGCGCGTGACGTCATAAATGTGACGCGTCCAACGATACATATTGTCCATATTCGCCTTGATCTGGGCGTCGTTGGTGTTTTTTGCGGTGTGTGACAGGTCTGATGACATGGGTGCTTAGGCGGCCTTACGTTTTGCTTTTTTGCGGTTCAAAGTATAGGTGTGGAAGCCACCATAAATGGAGGAACGGTCACGCTCGTTATCGGGGGCAGCCAGTTTCGGGTCATAATCCCAAGGGGAGAGGTTATCCTCGGTAAGGCCTTCGGTCAGCGGGCTTTCATCGCCGGCGGTGCGGAAGATCACACGCGCGCCATCCGTGGCGGATCGTAATACAGCCGACCAGAGCTCGTTAAGTTGCTCGTCATTCATCCAGTCCTGCGCGTCTAAAAACACAAAACAGTCAACACTATCAGCGCCTTGGCCATCTAAATATTCGGTAATAGTTGAGTGTACAACGTTGGCATTTTCAATATTAGCCTTAAGCGTTTCGTAATTCTCTTCTTTCAAATAACGCGGCACGGCGCGCTTGTTCTCACGGTCATAACCGCGGTTGAATGCTTGCCACGCGAAGTAATTATCTTCGATAGGGAACTGACAGGCCATGCGCTCTAAACGCGCCTTTAACAGTGATGCCATGTCACCTTTGGCGGATTCGTTAAGCTCATCAAACTGAGCGGGGGGAATACCAAGGCCGTAGAGTGATTCCGGCTTGTTACACATCATTTTAACGAATTTTTTCTCAAACAACGGTGCAAGGGTGCGATCAAAGATCACTTTTTGCTCTTCCATTGTGCGTGCCTTCAGGATATCACGCGGGTTTTTACCGTAAATCTTGGAAACGCGGTGCACTGTACCGATGAACTTGCCGAGCAAACCAAAACGGTAGATGTTCTTTTTGAACATATTAATGCGGCGACCGTGTGGTACGATTTTCTTTTCCCAGTAATCGCGCGTGAATTTATCCAGATTGGGGGCGATATACTTGTCGTAATTTTCAATATTCTTCGGATCATCAGCACAACCGAAGAACAGGAAGAATGTTTCATAATCGGGCAGGTGCTTAAGCGCAGCAATCTTCAAACGCCCCAAAGCCACATGCGCGGGGTTCAAATCAACAGCCGTCACAGAAGCAGGGGATTCGGTGAGGTAATTCATCATGTTACAACCGCCCGAGCAAATCGTCATGATGCGCGTCGTGTCATCAATTTTCATTGCCGGAATGTCGACCTCAGGGTCTTCCCAGATTTGCGGGTAAACAAAGCCACTAAACGCCATTGTGAACAGACGCTCCTGTAGGCCACGCTTTGATGTTGCCTTATTATCGTGGACAGCACTTTTCAGCAAATCCTTGTTTGCGACTGTTTCCTGATCATCCGAAAGTTTTTGATCCGCACTCATATTGTCTTACGCCTCTTGAATTAGACAGAAACCTATATATAAAAAGCCTATTGAAGGCAAACAACTATTTAGTTTTAAAAAAGGGTAATCTGTGCACAGTACAGCGCGTGAAGCGGATAATCAACCAAAAGACACGCAAAATCAGGACACCTTATATGGTGTGCCAGAGGGTGAAGATGCGCGCGTTCTGGCGGAGTATGCACGTGGTTTAATGCCGAAAGACCGTGTTCTTGTGCATGTGGCTTTGGATGATGCGCGTATTGAAACATTAAAGGGATTGTTGGAGTTCTTTGCGCCTGATGTAAAAGTTTTGGCGTTTCCTGCTTGGGATTGTTTGCCGTATGATCGTGTTTCCCCACATGGGGATATCGTGGCGCAGCGCGTGTCGTGTTTAACGAAGCTGATGCTGTGGGAGAATGAGAAAGAGCGCCACCCGCGTATATTACTGACCAGTGTTAATGCCGCATTGCAACGGGTCATGCCGCGTCATGTGTTAAGGGAATCGAGTCTGAACGCCAAGGTGGGCGGGCAGATTGATCTGGATAAGTTGAGTCTGTTTTTAACGCAAAATGGGTATTTACGCAGTGAAACCGTGCGTGAGCCTGGTGATTACGCTATTCGTGGCGGCATCGTTGATCTGTATCCTGCGGGGTATGATAATCCGCTTCGGTTGGATTTATTTGGTGATGAAATCGAAAGCATCAAAAGTTTTGACCCATTGACGCAGCGCACAGGTGGAACGGTAAAAGAGTTCTCCTTACAGCCTGTGACGGAATTCTTTCTAAACGAGGATTCTATCGCACGATTTAGGTCGGGTTATCGAGAATCCTTTGGCGTTATCCAGAATGATGACCCGCTTTATGCTGCGATCAGTGAAGGACGTCGATATAACGGAATGGAGCATTGGCTTCCGCTTTTTTATGAAGGCATGGACACTGTATTTGATTATACGCCGGATGGACAAATTACATTTGATCATCATGCGCTTGATTCGTATGTGGAGCGTATGGATCAGGTTCGTGACTTTTATGAAGCGCGTAAGACACTGCAAACGGCCGCACAAAACAAGTCTAAGAAGGTAACCTTATCTGGCACGGTTTATCATCCGTTACCCGCCGATAGTTTGTATATTCCGAAAAATGAATGGCAAGTGTTGGTTAAGGGCAGCAAGGGGTTTAGTCCGTTTGGTGCAGCCGATGATGCAGGGGTTGAAGATCGAGGCGCACGAAAAGGGCGGGACTTCTCTGACATCCGCGCAATGCCTGATGGTGACGTGTTTGCAGAGCTTAAAAAGCATATTACATCTGTGCAGGCCAATGGTAAGAAAGTTGTTATCGCGGCATATAGTGACGGGTCAAAGACGCGCCTGAAAGGCCTGATGGTTAATGCCGCGATTAAAGATGTTGTTGATTTAGAAGATCAGCGCGATTTAAAGGCGATGAAAGCGCATCAAGTGGGCGTATGTGTTGCGCCTTTAGAGCATGGTTTTGCCGCAGAAGATTTGGTTGTTTTAAGCGAGCAAGATATTCTGGGCGATAGGTTAGCACGCAAGGCCAAGAAAACCCGTAAGGCCGATAATTTCTTAACAGAAGTCTCCGCACTTAATGAAGGTGATCTTGTTGTTCATGTGGATCATGGTATCGGACGATTTATTGAATTAGAAACCGTGAATGCTGCGGGTGTGGTTAATGATTGTCTCAAGATTGAATATGCGGGCGGCGATAAATTATTTGTACCTGTGGTTAATCTGGAGGTGCTTTCGCGCTTCGGCTCGGATGAGGGCACAACGCGCTTAGATAAGCTTGGCGGCGCCGGATGGCAAGCCCGTAAGGCGCGCGCCAAGAAAAACCTCATGGAGATTGCGGATAAATTACTTGGTATTGCAGCGGCGAGACAACTTAAAAAAGCGGACTCGCTGCAAGTTAGTCGTGAGCTTTATAATGAGTTTGTGTCGCGTTTTCCTTATTCGGAAACGGAAGATCAGGAGCGTTCGATCGAGGCCGTGCTTGATAATATGGCAGGATCATATCCGATGGATCATCTTGTGTGCGGTGATGTTGGTTTTGGTAAGACGGAAGTGGCATTACGCGCAGCATATGTTGCGGCGATGTCAGGTGTTCAGGTGGCTTTGGTTGTGCCGACGACGTTATTGGCACGGCAACATTACAATAATTTCCAAAAGCGTTTTGCAGGCATGGGCATACGCATTGAGCAATTGTCACGTATGGTGAGTGCGAAAGATGCCGATCGTACGAAAGATGGTTTGGCGGATGGCTCTGTTCAAATTGTTATTGGAACACATGCGTTATTCGCAAATTCGCTCAAATTCGATAATCTCGGCTTGCTCATTGTTGATGAAGAGCAACGGTTTGGCGTAAAACAAAAAGAGAAACTTAAAGAATTAAAGAGCACCGTTCATGTGCTCACGCTTACGGCTACACCAATTCCACGCACATTGCAGATGTCTCTCACAGGTGTAAAGGAAATGAGCCTTATCACCACACCACCTGTAGACAGGCTTGCGATACGTTCATTTGTGATGCCGGTGGATACGGTTGTTATTCGTGATGCTTTGCTGCGCGAACATTATCGCGGCGGGCAGAGTTTCTATGTTGTTCCGCGCGTGAAGGATATTAAAGAAATATCCAATATGCTGCGCGAGATTGTGCCGGAAATTAAATTTATCGATGCACACGGGCAAATGTCACCAACTGAATTAGAGGACCGCATGACAGCCTTTTATGATGGGCAGTACGATGTTTTGCTTGCAACAAATATCATCGAAAGCGGCATTGATATTCCAACGGCTAATACCATGATTGTGCATCGTGCGGATATGTTTGGTTTATCACAACTTTATCAGATTCGTGGACGCATCGGCCGTTCCAAGGTGCGTGCTTATGCGTATTTGACTTATCAGCCGAATGTTGTGCTTAACCCTAACGCACAAAAACGCCTTGAGGTCATGGAAACGCTTGATACGCTAGGGTCAGGCTTTCAGTTGGCGTCACATGATATGGATATTCGCGGTGCAGGTAACTTGCTTGGGGATGCACAATCGGGTCATATCCGCGAGATAGGCGTGGAGCTTTATCAGCAAATGTTAGAGGAGGCGGTCGCCGCAGCCAAGTCTGGTATAACGAATATAGATGACATGACGCCGGATGAATGGTCGCCGCAAATTAATTTGGGTGCATCTATGCTTATTCCTGAAACCTATGTTGAAGATCTGGCTGTGCGGATGAGCCTCTATCGCCGTCTCAATGATTTGGATGAAAAAGAAGAAATTGAAGGCTTCGCCGCTGAAATGATTGACCGTTTTGGTGACCTGCCCGACGAGGTTGAGAACCTGCTTGAGATATTAACCGTGAAGCAACTTTGTAAGCGCGCAGGCGTGTCTCATATTGATGCAGGGCCAAAGGGCGCTGTGATTGCTTATCATAACAATCAGCCACCAAATGTTGAGGGTTTGATGCAATGGATTGGCACAAAGGCGGGGACTGTGAAGATTAGACCAGATCAAAAGCTTACAGTTGTAAGATCGTGGGACAAGCCGAAGCAACGCATTAAGGGTGCACAAACGATTCTAAAAGAACTCGTTGCTCTTACTGGTTAGCCTTACATTGTGTAGTGGTTTTGTCCGTCATTTTGAACGAAATTAATGGCCATTTGAGCCTTTTTTTCAATATCCGCACCTGTGTGGCGGTATTTTGGTATATGAAGTTGTAACTCACCGGTGATGTAAGATAGATTTCCGTCTTTCTCTGGTGTTGTGATGTGTTTTACCACGTCATATTCATCTTCCGCGAGTATTCCGGTATCAACCAATGCATCATGCAGACGACTTTCAACGGCTTCAAACTGTTCATCACCGCGGCATATAAAGTTAAAGTCACGTGATTGTCCGGCAACAGGTGCAACAACGTTATAGAAAAGCTCTCTAATCGGTCTAAACAGGTAGGAATTGGGGTTGTCTCTGGGGGATTGTTCTTCGCTCAATTTGTCCTCGCTTATATTTGTATTCCATAATATTCACAAAATTGTAGAGATTTTGTCAAGATATTATCCATATGGCATTCTACAAAAAGCGCAGTTTCCTTTCGCATTTGATGTTTATATATGTCAGACTATTTATAGATTGATGAACCTAAAGGTGATGGCATGTCCAGAGAGTATGCTGAGACTAAAATTAGAGAAGCGTTAAAGCTATGTAATGGTAATACAGGACGTGCACGTCAACAAATCATAACGTTGGCGCAAGATGATATGCAATTACTGAAAGATCTGGTTCGGCCGCATTTGGATGGTATTGTCGCCTATCAGATAGAGCGCGTCGCATCAGGCCGCGCGGAACTTGAAAAGCGTCATCCAAAGATTCCTTTGCCGGATGAAAATGAAAATTTTGGTATGGAGTTGCTTCGTGCGATTGCATCAGAAGACGTCACTATTTTTGGCCAAGATGACCATTTTCCTAGAAAAAGAAAAGGTACATCAAAGCAGCATATAGATGCGATCCACCAAATGGCGGCAAGTGCTCGTAAGAAGAAAAAATAGAAAAACCCGTGACAATTACGATCAATACAGAAAGTCTGGCGCGTGAGACAGGTGTGGATCACCTTGAAGCGTTGCCACGTGATGTTTCGCCGCGGCATTATTACCGTGGTCGTAAAGATGGGCATGATGTTATTGTGATGGTTTATCCTGACGCTGATGAGGTAAGTCAAAAGGAACTTGCTAGTTTTATTAATATAGGTGCAAGCCTTGAGGCACAGGGAATTAAGACGCCATGCACGTATAATTCTAATCAAGAAAAATGCTATGCCGTTTTGGAAGATCTGGGTACACGATCATACGGTGATTGTTTACGTCAGAGGATCATGAGGGCAGAGGATATATATCAGGCGGGAACAGATGTTTTGATCCGTTTGCGTGATGTTACGGATGTTGAAGGACTGCCGTTATATAAGGATAGCGGTATTTATCAAAAACGTAGACAGCTTGTTGATTATTATATGAGCCTTAAACGTGGTGCGCATCCGGGGGAGCAGACCGTACAGAGCTTTTTGTCTGTATGGGATGAGATAGAGCAGAGCTTACCGCCATGTCCGCTTGGGTTCGTTCACGGTGATTACCATCTGGAAAACTTAATGTATGTGCAGGAAGAGCAGGGCATTCGCCAGTGCGCTTTGATTGATTATCAGGATGCGCTGCATGGGCCGCTTCCCTATGATTTGGTGAATTTACTGGAAGATGCACGCGTTGATATCCCTGAAGATATTCATAGTGAAATGATTAATCGTTATTGCGCGGGGATGAGCGCAGAGGAAAAAGACGTTTTCCTGCAATGGTTCAGGGTGTTAGCAGCGCAATTCCACGGGCGCGTTATTGGGCTGTTCATAAAGCTGGCCGCCGAGCAGAACCGTGATTCCTATCTGGTTCATATTCCGCGCTTACAAAATTATCTAAAAAAATCACTTCAAGATCCTGTTTTAGCGCCGCTAAAAGCATGGTTTGATAAAGAAGGGCTTGATTTGGAAGCCATAAATGATTTAGATGGAAATCATATTCGTAACATATTTCGAAACATTTAGTTTTGAATTTAAAACCTACACGAGGAGCTATAACCATGTCTATCGTTGCCAACCGCTTAAGCCGTATCAAACCGTCACCCACCATTGCGGTCACGAATAAGGCAAAGGAACTTAAGGCAGCAGGGCGTGATGTGATTGGTCTTGGCGCAGGTGAACCTGATTTCGATACACCTGACTTTATTAAGGAAGCCTCATACGCAGCGATTAAGCGCGGTGAAACGAAATATACGGCCGTTGATGGTACGCCGGCGTTGAAAGATGCAATCATCGCGAAGTTTAAGCGCGATAATGATCTGGACTATACCCGTGATCAAATCACTGTCGGTACGGGGGGCAAGCAAACGCTTTATAATGCGTTGATGGCCTCAGTGAACCCTGGTGATGAAGTGATCATTCCCGCTCCATATTGGGTGTCATATCCTGACATGGTTTTATTGGCAGAAGGCACGCCAGTTCCTGTGGAATGTGCAAAGGAAAACAATTTCAAGTTAACGCCGGAGCAATTAGACGCGGCGATTACACCCAAAACAAAGTGGTTCATTTTCAATTCACCATCGAACCCGACTGGTGGCGCATATACGCATCAAGAATTGAAGGCTTTAACAGACGTTCTTCTAAAACATCCGCATGTTTATATTATGACCGATGATATGTATGAGCATCTTGTGTATGACGGCTTTGAATTTTGTACCCCTGCACAAGTGGAGCCAAAGCTTTATGATCGTACATTAACCTGTAACGGCGTATCCAAGTCATACGCGATGACAGGTTGGCGCATCGGATATGCGGCAGGACCGAAGGAATTGATTAAGGCCATGGCAAAAATCCAAAGCCAGAGCACGTCTAACCCATCTTCTGTGTCACAAGCGGCAGCATTGGCGGCGTTGGAAGGGGATCAATCGTTCCTGAAAGAGCGTAATGATGTATTCGCAGAGCGCCGTAATATGGTTGTTGATATGCTGAACGAGGCAGATGGTATTGAATGTTTGAAGCCTGAAGGGGCATTTTACGTTTATCCGTCATGTGCAGGTGTTATTGGACGTACAACGCCGGATGGTAAAACAATCGAATCAGATAGTGATTTCGTGACCTACTTGCTAGAGAGTGAAGGCGTAGCCTGTGTTCAGGGCTCTGCGTTTGGTTTGTCACCTTATTTCCGTATCTCTTATGCCACAAGCACAGAAAACTTGACCGAAGCCTGTAAGCGCATTCAAAAGGCGTGTGCGGCTTTGAATGGTAAGGCAAAGGCCGCTTAGGATTATCTTTTCTGACTATAATGCAGGGTGATCGTCGTCTATTTGGGCGGCATCATCCAGATCATCGTGAAGCGGTGTGTCGTCAACGTTTATGTTAAGTTCAGGTTCTTCATGTTGTTTACTTGGCTTAACCTTATCCAGTAGTCGCTTGAAAGTGCTACGCACTCTTTTTACACCGCGTAGTAATGGGCTTTCGTTAGGAACAGTAACATTTTCCCAATTATCGGTAATCTCTTTCATCGCTTTTACGATTAGTTTTCGTGCAGATTTAGATTCTAAAAACGGGTGGTGGTATGTATCAAATTCATGGAAGTCGGCGTTAAATGCCTTAGCAACGTTCTCAATATAGTTTTTGCTTGATACGAAGTCTCTTGAACCGCCCAACATAATTGTTGGGAACTTTTTGGCCGTTTCCGGAACGCCGTCTTCTTGTATACGTCCCCAAAGTTTTTCGCCTTCCATATTTGAATATAAAATTTGTCCATGCGTGGTTGCCGTATTCTCCGTAGTGATGGGGGAGTGTGTTGCGCGGGTTTTTTGCTGGAAGTCTTCGCGTAAGGATTTATCTTTTCTTCCTATTTGAAGTTTGCTCTTAATTTTTTCTGTCGCCGAGAAGGCCCAATCGAGAGGCGCTTCGCCGTATGATTTATCTGCAAACAGCTTACAGTAAGATGTATAAATCGCGTTTAAAACAGGCTTTGAGCGATAGGGGGAAGAGAAGTGCGGGGCAATTAAAACAGCGAGTGCGTAGTTTTCTTCGATCTCTTTTGCAAATTCTTCATCAAGCATGTTGGCAACAAATGCGCGACCACCAAGGGAATGACCAAAGATGAAATGCGGTATGTTCGGGTGTTGACTGCCTGGGGGTGGATTGTCTACGAGCGTATCTTTTATGATGTTTTTGTTATCGTCTAGGTATCCTATTTGAGTTCCCGGGTCAGGTAACAAGATCAGGTCTACTTCTATGCCAATCTTTTGAAGGGCGCGAATCTGCGGTGTGTCGTATGTTTCAACGTCTGCTTTAAGACCAGAGAATAAAGTGATTTTTGCTTTGGGTTCACCACCGCGCGCTGGCGCTCTTAGGCAGCCAACTTCTATACCTGCAGGAGTATAGTCTATAAATTCCCAATTCTTAGGAACCGCATCGATGCTAGGCTGTGGGGATCTGTAGATCACTGGAGTATCAGGCACAAGAGGCCCTTGCCACATCCAACTGATGCGGTCAACCAAGCTTTTACCATTAAAATCAGATGCGTGGCTTATTTTTATATCTCCCCAGAATTACTCTTTTTATTTTTTCTTATACATATTTTTACCATGATTACGCGTATTAGCAAAACTTAATTGTGCTGCAACGCAAACAGAAAGAAGGGAGCTGTAAAAAAAGAAAACCGGACCAAAGGGTCCGGCGAGTTGAACAGGGAGATTTTAACGTCTCTTAAGACGGAAGATTAGCAAAAATCTAAATCTTCAATGATCTCATCGACCATTTTTCCAATATACGTATATTAGCATTTTATAACAAACGTGATTATCGCAATATAGGCATGCGCAAAACGCAAGATGCTTTTACATCTGTTATGCGTAATGATAATGGCTATTGGTATGACTTAGAATTGTTGATGTAATCAAACAGAAATTCTCTTAGAACTTTGATACGTTGAGAATTACGGCGTTCTTGCGGGTACACAAAATACATATCAACACTGGGGATTTTGATATCGGGGCATAAAACCTCTATATCGTCGTCTTGATGGATAATATAGTTGGGAAGCACAGAAATGCCGGTTCCGTTTTTCACGGCGGTATAGCGGGTGTGCATTGAATTAATTAAAATCACATTGGGGTTATTTGTAATGTCGATATTCAATTTTCCAAATATCCAGTTCGGTTTAACGAACGGGGTATAAGTATTCATCGGATAACCGATCATAAGATGATGTCTGAAGTCTGCTTTCTTTTTAGGGCGGCCATTTTTTTCAAGATAAGCTTTAGACGCGCATAATGAAAATCCAATCGTAGTCATATGGCGTTCAATCAAATCACCGTGATCAGCTTTCTGCAATCTTATGGCGATATCGGCTTCGCGACGGCTCAGGTTATAAATGCGGTCATCCAAAAGCATCGTCAGTTGAATTTTCGGAAACGCTTCTTTGAATATGGATATTTGCGGGGCAAGCCAAGTAGAGGCAATAAACTCAACAGTTGTCATCGTAAGAGGACCGGCAGGAAGATTCCGTGAGTCGCTCAGCTGTATTTCAACTTGTTTTAAGCGGTCTGAAACATCGCAGGCTGTTTGAAACAGGATTTCACCTTGTTCTGTCATCACCAAACCACGGGCATGACGATGGAAGAGGGGGATGCCAATTTCTTGCTCCAGCCCACTGATCTGCCTTGATATCGCCGATTGACTGAGGTTAAGCGTATCGCCCGCATTGGTAAAGCTTCCTGCTTCTGCGACGGCCTTGAAGATTTTAAGCTTATCCCAATCCACTATGTTTTATTCCTTGTTGGTTCGGTGCGCTTTATTCTGCTGCTTGTGCGGCGTTGTCTTCGCTATCATTTTGTGCAGCAAGGAAACGATCAGCTTCAAGCGCAGCCATACAGCCCAGTCCGGCGGCCGTTACAGCCTGACGATAAACATGGTCACTGACATCGCCCGCGCCATAAACGCCGGGGATTGATGTCGCCGTAGAATCAGGCGCTGTGATGAGGTAATTATTCTCATCCATTTCAAGTTTGCCTTTGAAAAGTTCCGTTGCGGGATCGTGACCAATGGCAACAAACAGCCCGTCTTTTTTGATTTCCGAAAGCTCGCCGTTTTTCGTGTTCTTGACTCTCAGGCCGTTCATGCCTTTTTCGTCACCGAGCACTTCTTCAACTTCGTGATCCCACATCATTTCAATTTTCTCGTTGGCGAAGAGACGTTTTTGCATGATTTTCTCGGCACGCAATTCGTCACGTCTGTGTATTAATGTGACCTTGCTACAGAAATTCGTTAGAAACAGGGCTTCCTCAACGGCGGTATTACCGCCGCCAACAACGGCGACTTCCTGATCCTTGAAGAAGAACCCATCACACGTTGCGCAGGCCGATACGCCGCGACCTTGATATGTTTTTTCTGAATCCAGGCCGAGCCAGCGTGCCTTCGCGCCTGTGGCCATAATGATTGTATCGCCTGTATATGTTGCTCCTGAACCGCCAGTCGCTGTGAATGGACGCTCTGATAGATCAACTTCGGTAATGTAGTCAATGATAAGCTCCGTCCCGACATGCTCAGACTGAAGTTTCATTTGCTCCATCAACCATGGCCCTTCGATGGCATTTTCAAATCCCGGGTAGTTTTCGACCTCTGTGGTTACCATTAACTGTCCGCCTTGTTCCATGCCTGTCACCAGAATTGGTTTTAAGCCTGCGCGTGCGGCGTAAATGGCGGCGGTATATCCGGCAGGACCCGATCCAATAATGAGAACTTTTGTGTGGTGTGTCTGTGTCATTGTTATGTCTACCCTTTTATGTATCAGGTTATATTAGTCATTCAGGGTTTTTAGTAAAGTCTTTCAGGCGTCTTTTAATCTCTGACGCAACCCTTTGTGCATCATTCAGCGGTTCATAGGAAAAGGTTTCAAGTTTACCTTCAAATTTTCTTAATTTGCCGTCATTTATCAGGTTTTCGTGTAGCTGCGTAATACGTTTTGCACCACCATCCAGTTCAATCATATAAACAGGTTTTCCGGTCGTGCAGCTTTCGGAGATCATGGAGGCGCTATCTGCTGTTACGAGAATAAAGTCTGCCCAAGCCAAGAGCGCTAAATATGGGTTATCACCAGTGCCATCCCAAAAGTAATTTGAACCGTGATCTAAGGTATCGCGAAGAATTCTTTCGTTCTTCTCGCCCGTTCTTCTGGAGCACGTAATCATTAAGGAGGCATCTAGGCCGGATAGTTGCTCAGCCAAAGTAACTGTAATCGTTTCGTTCATTGTGTATGCACTGCTTGAGCCACCAATAAGGGCAGCCACCCGCGGCGCGGCGAATTCAGAAAATTCAGGGAAGTCTTGTTTTGCCTGATCAAGCAAAGCAGGCGTAATTTTGTTCGGGGAAGCTTGGGTAACAATGACATTATCACCGCGCAGCGGGTCATGCGCCGGCACAGCTACCAGATCAAAGTGGTCTGCTGATATTCTGGGGTCTTGTATCTGCACAGTAAAGGTATGGCCGTTACTTTTCTTTTTTATGAACCGTGATGCCGCGATACTTTTTCGGCCGCTCGCGATCAATATATCTGGCCAAGGTGGTGATAAGGCAGGTGTGAATGTGCCTTTTGTTTCAAATCCTAAATAGGGGGAAAGGCTTTTCCATGGTTGGTTTAATGATATCCGTTTTACGTCATAATTAAGCCCAAGTGCGTTGGCGATACCAATACATTGGTTTTCAGTTCCTGTCTCTTATACACATCTGACGCTGCCGACGAATCCAGAGGTGG
>CAXHFH010000061.1:0-13821 GCA_964015995.1 uncultured Alphaproteobacteria bacterium | reverse complement strand
AGTCATCGGTGACCCCAACCACGATAGAGGCCTTGCCTTCATTCGCGGAAATCAGCACCACCACACCAGAACCAAGCTTAGCCTTCAAATCATCGGCCATGGGTTTGAGGTCTTTGGGTGGAAAACCATCAAGCACCTTACCGATAAACTTCGCACCGCCAATGTCTTTGATCTCATCATCAGACGATGCCGCCCCTTGCGCACGGCGCAGTTCGGATATTTCTTTTTGCAGCTTCTTATTGCTTTTGATCAGCGCTTCTTCATCGGATGACACATCACCTTCCGCAGAACCGCCAAGCCCAACAAGCTCCTCCCGCAACTTCGAATTTTCACTTTGCAGACGTGTGATATTTTCTTGATGAACCGCTTCTTTGTTAGCTTCATACGCATCCACACGTGCGCCTGTCACCGCCTCAATACGGCGGATACCGGATGCAAGCGCCCCTTCGGAGATAATTTTAAACTTCTCAATCTCGCCTGTCTTGTTCACATGCGTACCACCGCACAGCTCAATGGAGAATTGCTTGCTCCCCTCCTGCGTACCCATCGCAACTACACGTACTTCGTCATCGTACTTTTCACCGAACAGAGCCATCGCCCCACTCTCTCGTGCTTCATCCAATGGCATCACACGTGTGATAACATCCGTATCGGCGGCGATTTCTTTATTCACAATGGTTTCGACCTCGGCGATTTGATCCTTGGTCATGGCCACGGGTTGAGAAATATCAAAACGCGTACGCTCCGCATCCTGCAGCGAACCCTTCTGCGCGACATGATCACCCAAAACCTGACGCAACGCTTCGTGCATCAAGTGGGTCACAGAGTGATTTGATTGAATTGCTCGACGACGATGATTTTGAATACTCATCTGCACAGTATCAGAAACTTTCAGTTCGCCCGTTTTACAAGTCACATAATGGAGATACAGCACACCAAGCTGTTTACGAGTATCAGTAACTATTGCTTGCGCATCATTTGGAGTATTTAACACACCTGTATCACCAACTTGACCACCACTTTCAGCATAGAAGGGAGTCTGATTTGTGATAATAATACCCTCTGCCCCTTCCTGAAGAACTTCAACACGTTCATCATCTTTTACTATCGCCAAAATTTTTCCATCAGCCTGATCCTTATCATACCCAAGAAACTCTGTTGGTCCGACTTCTTCGAGAATATCAAACCAGACTTTCTCGTTCCCTGTGTCGCCTGTGCCGCTCCATGCAGCGCGGGCTTTAGCCTTTTGCTCCGCCATGCAGCTATCAAAGGTGTCAATGTCCACCTCAATTTCTTTCGCGCGCAGTGCATCCTGCGTCAGATCGAGCGGGAACCCGAAGGTGTCATAGAGCTTAAACGCCACGTCACCGGGGAATTTAGAACCGCCCGCAACCTTCCCCACTTCTTCATCCAGCATTTTCAAACCGCGATCAAGCGTCACCTTAAAACGCTTTTCTTCGGTTTCTAATGTCTGTGTGATCAAAGCCTCGGCGCGTTTTAGCTCAGGATAGGCTTCGCCCATCTTACCGAGCAAAGTCGGGTAAAGCTTATACATCAAAGGATCTTGTGCCCCCAGCAAATGCGCGTGACGCATACCGCGGCGCATAATACGGCGCAGCACATAACCGCGCCCCTCATTGCTTGGCATCACACCATCGGCCATCAAAAACGCGGCAGAGCGCAAGTGATCGGCAATCACCTTATGACTGGCCGTCATATCACCATCAGGCGCAACGCCTGTTAAATCGGCGGAATGTTCAATCAACGCGCGCATGATATCAATGGCGTAGTTATCATTGCTGCCCATCAGAGTGGCGGCCATGCGCTCTAGGCCCATGCCCGTATCAACGCTTTGCGCGGGCAGATCAATGCGGTTATCGGCATCAATTTGCTCATATTGCATAAAAACATTGTTCCAAATCTCGATAAAACGATCACCATCTTCTTCCGGACTTCCCGGAGGACCGCCCCAGATGTGATCACCGTGGTCATAGAAAATCTCTGTACACGGCCCGCACGGGCCCGTATCACCCATGCGCCAGAAATTATCATCTGTGGGAATGCGGATGATTTTCTCATCGGCAAAGCCTGTGATTTTCTTCCAAATTTCAGCAGCCTCTTCATCCGTGCTATGGACAGTCACGCAAAGTTTCTCGGCAGGAAGATCGAAATTCTTCGTCACCAGTTCCCATGCCCATTCAATGGCCTCTTCCTTGAAATAATCCCCGAAAGAGAAATTCCCGAGCATTTCAAAGAATGTATGATGGCGCGCGGTGTAGCCGACATTTTCCAAATCATTATGCTTCCCGCCTGCACGAACGCATTTTTGTGATGTCGTCGCGCGTGTGTAGTCGCGCTTTTCCTTACCCGTGAACACGTCCTTGAACTGCACCATGCCGGAGTTCACAAACATTAATGTCGGGTCGTTATGCGGCACAAGAGAGGAGGACGGCACGACCTCATGTCCCTTATCTTTGAAAAACCCTAAAAATTCATTACGGATGTCATTGACTGTTTTCATCTTCTTTTTGCCCTACTTCTTCTTTACTGACTGGTTCTTGGCTTACTGGTTTTTTACTAACGGGAATAAAGGTCAGTACGATTTGATTATATCCTTTCCCATCATCCCCCATTGCGATAAAGACACTACGCGATTTACGTCCGGCTTTCATGAATTTTTCGTGATTTAAAATTCTGTAAGGTCGCCCCATTTCGAACGTCTTAAACCTAGATGGCTTTTTGGGATAGTGCATACGCACATGCGTAACATTAGAATCTTTATGTTTAAAGATGGCATAGATGGGTAAATCCGGTGAAACATCAGATGATCCGGTTATTTTTTCACCGTTTAAATTAATTTCAAAAGGCGGAATAAAAGGGAATACATATTTTTCATAGTATTGCTCTACAAGTGCCTTGGCTGTGGGTCTATAGTTATTATGAAGCTCACTATAAACTTTGTCTCGTTGACTCTCAGCCCCTTCAAATTCCTGCTTTGCTGCCAAGCTGAACCAGACATAAGACAACATTTGATTTTTGTCGATCAATGATCCTTCGTAATATAACTTCCCCAGAAAAAACTGGGATGATGGATCCCCCTGCTCTGCCTGTTGTTTAACCATCTCAAAATCAGTGCTTTGGGCATGTACAGCAAAAGAAAAGGTGATCAACATTATACATATGAAAAAGTAGATTGGCCTAAACAAATTCTGGGAGTTGACTCGCATCGAAACTTAATCCTATCTTTTTATTCTATAAATGTAGAAGGATTATTTATGCAGGAATTTGCAGCACTTGCCAATAGGATGGCCGATAAAGCGGGCGAAATTATCAAAAAGCACTTCCGCACCCCCATTGATATTGAGCGTAAAGAAGATGACAGCCCCGTAACAGTTGCAGATCGCGAAGTTGAGCAAGCTTTACGCGAGATGATTGAAAAAGAGCGCCCTGATGATGGTATTTTGGGTGAAGAATTTGGCATCAAGGAGAGCAATAGCGAGATCACATGGTTAATTGATCCGATTGATGGCACGAAAAGCTTTATGGTTGGCCGTCCGACTTTCGGAACACTGATTGCCGTCTGTGAAGGACTAACGCCAAAGCTTGGGGTTATTGACCAACCAATCTTAAAGGAGCGTTGGGTCGGTATGGACGGTGAGGCAACAACATTTAACGGCAAGCCTGCAAAAACTGTATCATGCCCATCTATCCATGACGCAACAATCGGCAGCACTTCTCCAACCATGTTTGCCAAGCTCAGCGATTATGGCCGCGCTTATGAGATATTCGAAACCACCGGAAACCGCATCACATGGGGCGGTGATTGTTACATGTACGGGCTTTTAGCAAGCGGCTATGTTGATATCGTATTTGAAGAAGACTTATCACCACATGATTTTGCTGCACTCATCCCCGTTGTTAAGGGCGCAGGCGGACACATGACTGATTGGCGCGGCGATGATCTAACACTCAATTCTGTCGGAAAAGTTATCGCGGTTGGTGATCCTGAGCTATGGCCGGAAATCGAACGCCTTATCCGTAAATCCCCTTACTAATAAGTTGAATATTCATGGATAAAGAAAACGACAAAATACGCGCTAATATTGATAAAAATGGCTGCCATATTTTTCATACAGACGAAACAGAATCCTCGCCAAGCTTCACCTATTCAGTAGGGATTGAACAAAGCGTACAAGCACCCGAACTTATCGTCACAGGCATGGATAAAGACACCGCCCATTTTCTAATTAATGAATATGTGAATCGTATGAAAGACGGTGAAGTGTTTGAGGCCGATCAATTTTACAACGACTTCCTCGAAGATTTCCAAATCACATTCAAAGAAGTTGATAAAAAATATTACGCACAATATTTCCCACAAACTTTAGCATTTCACGATGGCAATAACACTTTCAAAGCGTTGCATTTAATATGGCCTGATTTTTCCGGTGAATGGCCATGGGAGAAAAAAGCATCAAAAGAATATCGGCATCTCATGCCACCACTCTACCCTAGATCATAATTAGGAAGTAATTCCATATGAATGAGTATGAAAAGAAGCTTTTAAAAAATATAGAAGAACACGGATGTCAGGCCACTTATGTATTTGATAATGAAGACAATAGTTGTTTCACCTACTCCATCGGCATTTACAAGATAACCAAACAACCAGAATTAATCATCACCGGTCTGAAACAGGGCATCGCGCATTGGATCGTCAATGAATATAATCGGAGAATTATCGACGGAGAGCATTTCGAAGTAAATCAATATTACGATGGTTTTCTTGATGGATTTCAGGTGACTTTCAAAGAATTCAACAAAGCCCATTATGAAGATCACCTCGGCTCATGCTTGTGGTTATACGGTAATTCTGATTTCAAAACCTATCAACTGATTTGGCCAAGCACAAAAGGCATGTGGCCATGGGATAAAGACGCACCTAAATCCTATCTTGAGATGATGCCTAAATTATACAAAGACTAAAATTATTGAGACGATACCTTATATGTATCAGGCAATGTAATTGCATGCGCATAGCTTGGTGATTGACCATCGGCAATAGACGCCAAACTTGGCACATCAAGACCGGAACGTAAACGGTAAATCCAGTAATTCGACATCACCTTCACTACATAATCACGTGTTTCTTGAACAGGCAATGTTTCAACAAAAAGAAGTGGATCGTTCACATCGCTTGTGCGCTTGCGCCACTTTAACAAATTACCGGGGCCTGCATTATACGCAATCAAAAGCGATATAATATCACCGCGCACGTACTTACCTTTCAGAAGGTAATCAATGTAATCTTGTCCTATCGTCATGTTCAACGCCGGATCAGCCAAAGATACTTTATTCACTGCCTGTTTATAGCCGCGCTTTTGTGCAACATATTGTGCCGTCTTTGGCATAATTTGCATCAACCCCAACGCCCCGCTATAGCTTTTGGCTTGTTGGTTAAAACGTGATTCTTGACGCATAACTGCGTGGATCAACGCTGGATCAACGCTAAAGCCATCTTGAGGCTCCCACGGCGCAGCAGGATAAAGCGCGGCGTCATAATACTTACCGTCTTCACCTTGCACCATATTGCCTAATCGAAGGGCAATGCCGGGTAAACCAACACGCATCGCATAAGCAAGAACCGCGCGACGTAATTTCATGTCACCTTTGTATTTCAGGCGCATTAATTCATCTTCCGCCAGATCATACTGTCCTGCCGCGACAAGAGAGAAAGCGCGCTGCCCAGCATCCGTAGACAAAACCAATCCTTCCGCTTCGCGGTCAAATTCAGGCGTATGCCAGTTAAAGTCAAAGCCTTTACCGAGCATCTTGGTGGCAATCAAACCGTAAAATGTTCTGGAATGCTTCGACGCATTGTTCAATGCCATGCGGAGCTTTTCTTTATTATTGGTACGACTGTAACTGCGCGCAGCCCAGTAATAACCAGCGGATGAACGCCAACCCGATGCATATGCAGATGCTCCCGTTTTTTCAAAATATCTTGCCGCCTGCACGTAGTCTTTTTTCTGCCAAAGCGCTAACCCGGCGACCCATGATGCGCGCGGCGCATATTTACCAGAACGCATTGCCGCATCAACGGCAACGACTTTGGCCTGATCAATCTGACCACGATATAAAAACCCGGCTGCTATGCTCGATTTCAGAATATCGATTTCGGCTGTATCCATGATGAATGTTGTTTCAGACGCCATAAGATAATCAAGCGCATCTTGCGTTTTTCCACTGCGTACCATCGCACGTACTTTTCGTGAAAAATCACGCACTTGAATATTTTGTACATGATTACGTTTGGTTTGAACCTTATAGCGTTTTGGATAATAAATCGTTGGTTCTTTAATTTGTGAAAGCAACCGCGTTTTAACAGGCTCTTTCACATCACCCTCAGCATCACCCTGCCTGGCAAGGGCGAGTTTATGTATTTTATCGGCATAAGGATGATCCGCATAAGCGTCCATCCATTCCTTTAATTCGCTAAAATCACTTTTATAGGATGGGTGCATATAACGTTGATATTGGACATGTCCCATCAGGCGTTTATCTTTAATCTCGGTAATAACAAGATCTGCCGCATCCCACTGGCCATGCATTTGTGATTGAAACGCTTTCGCGTATTTTTTGGATTGAACAGAGGAGAGCGGCTTATAGCCATGCGGATATTGCTCACCAATACTACTAGAAATTGGCTCAATATCAGCGGGTAGCAAGCTCGTTAAATTCAAAGACGCATAATGCGATTGCTCTACCGACGCCATTTCAACTTCGGGGACGGCTTCACCACCTGCCGCAGGCTCAATCTCATAAACAGGTTTTGTGCTTGGCACAGGAATATAAGCGATCACTTTTGGGGCTGGTTTAATCTCTGGCTTGGCAGTCACAACAATTTCAGTAACAGCAGTAAATTGTTTGGGTGCTGCAGCATGCGCATCTGCGTCATGCACAGCTTGGATAGGCATCAATAAAGTGCCTATGCTCAAAAGCCCTACGCCAAAGCGCAGGCTGTATGTTCCAAATCGTTTCAATTTCATAGTGCCGCATTACATACACAAGTTGTAAAAATATGTCCAGTTTTTTCTAATTATGTAAACTATTTTACAGGGAAATATATTGCTTCTGCAAGTTTTGCATGTCTTCCCAGACTAGTTTTTTCTGAACTGGTGTACGCAGTAGGTACGAAGGATGATACGTCGCCAGAGCTAGTATTTTCTCTGAATTTTCTTCTAAATCAGGTGTTTGCGGCAAATACTCATGCCACACCTTCCGTAATCTTGATATGCTTTCACTGCGTTGTAGCAAAGATTTTGCTGCTACACCACCGCAAAAAACCAGAATTTTAGGTTTGACGAGTTGAATATGGCGCTCAATGAAAGGTAAGCTGACCTCTATTTCCGCAGGAGACGGCGTTCTATTGCCCGGTGGACGCCAATTCAAGATATTAGAAATATAAACAGATTCTTCTGCTTTTTCGGCATTTCTATCCAAATTGATGCAACTTAATATCTTATCTAATAATTGCCCACTAGCACCGACAAAGGGCTTTCCTAAGCGATCTTCATCTGCCTCCGGCGCCTCCCCGATAATCATAATAGATGCCTTTGGATTACCATCAGCGAAAACCATATTACTTGCGGTTTTCTTTAAGGCAATACCATCAAAATCAGATATAGCTTGTGATAGATCTTCCAGAGAAGTCGCAGATTTTGCCAGCTTAATGGCCTCATCATACGCATCAGATTTCCCAAGGAATGTCTGGGCTGGCTGTTGCTGCGCCTGATGATCTGTTTGCGTTACGGTTGATGCTATGGAAGGAACGCTTTTCGGCTCTGCAAACCTGTTTACCGGCTCATCCAAAACAATGTCAGACACACCATGGTCAGCATACCATTGCAGTGCGGAAATCATTTCACGTTGCGTTGGCTCGAGCGTCACACACATTTCCCGTATTTGTTAAGAGATTTTGATATAAAATTAAGGTAGAATAATTCTGCTTAAAAAGAAAGAGGAGAATCCAAGCATGCCCGAGTCCATCCGTTCAGACCGCGAAAACATGGAATATGATGTTGTCATTATCGGTGCGGGGCCATCGGGTCTGTCATGTGCGATACGTCTGAAACAGCTTGCGGCAGAAAAAGGCGAAGACGTAAATGTCTGTATTTTGGAAAAAGGATCAGAGGTTGGCGCGCACATTATGTCTGGAGCGGTATTCGAACCGCGCGCCCTTGATGAACTGATACCTGATTGGAAAGATAAGGGCGCCCCTCTAACCTGCCCTGCGACAAAAGACAAATTTGTCTTTTTGACCGAAAAGGGCGGCTTTACAATGCCAACACCACCACAGATGCATAATGACGGGAACTATATTATTTCTCTAGGCAGCTTATGCCGCTGGCTCGCGGAACAAGCCGAATCTCTGGGCGTGGAGATATTCCCCGGATTTGCCGCTGCCGAAGTGCTGTATAACGATGAACATCAAGTTATTGGCGTAGCCACAGGCGATATGGGCATTGATGCAAATGGTGAAAAAACCGAACAATTCGAACCCGGCATGGAACTGCATGCACGCCAGGTTGTATTTGCAGAAGGATGCCATGGCTCACTGAGTAAGGAAATCATCGCGCAATATCATTTGCGTAAACACAGTGACCCACAAACATACGGTCTTGGCATTAAAGAAATCTGGGAAATCGACCCCCAAAAGCATCACCAAGGCCTATGCCAGCATACAATCGGCTGGCCAATGGATAATAAAACCTATGGCGGGTCGTGGATTTACCACATGGAAAACAACATGATTTCTATCGGTTTCGTGGTTGGGCTGGATTATAAAAACCCATATCTTTCTCCATTTGAGGAAATGCAGCGTTTCAAAACCCATCCGAAAATAAAGCCACTGCTTGAAGGCGGTAAACGCATATCATACGGCGCGCGCACCTTGGTTGAAGGCGGCTTTCAGTCCTTACCAAAACTGACCTTTGAGGGCGGCATTTTGATTGGCGATACAGCCGGATTTCTAAACGTGCCCAAAATCAAGGGTAATCACACAGCCATGAAATCGGGCATGGTCGCCGCCGAAAGCCTCTATGAACACCTACAAGAAACAACCGAATGGGGCACAGAGTGTGTCAGCTATTCCGAAAATTTACAGAAGACGTGGTTATGGGATGAATTAAAGGCTGTGCGCAACATCCGCCCCGGGTTCTATAAAGGGTTATGGAGCGGCCTCATCTACGCCGTTATCGAAACATTGACAGGCGGCAGGCGTGCGACAACATTGAAGAACCATGCGGATCATAGTCACACCGAAAAGGCATCTTTGCATCAGCCGATAGACTATCCGAAGCCCGACGGTGTTATTACCTTTGATCGGCTGACATCCGTACAGCTTTCAAACACAAACCATGCAGAAAACCAACCTTGCCATTTGGTCCTAAAAAATCCTGCCATTCCGATTGAGAAAAATTTACCGGAATATGCCGAGCCTGCACAACGATACTGCCCTGCCGCGGTTTATGAGGTCATTGAAGAAAATGGCATGCCGAAATTCCAAATCAATGCGCAAAATTGTGTCCATTGTAAAACATGCGATATCAAAGACCCATCGCAAAACATTAATTGGACTGTGCCGCAAGGCGGCGGTGGCCCCAATTATTCAGGTATGTGAGAAATAAACACAATGCGTGTATCTTTTTTAATGAAAGATCTCGAATAAACCGTATTATAAAGCACTACACATATGATTAGGATCTACGAATGATGAAAACCCTGTCCTTAATATTGGCAACCTGTTCGATAGGATTATGTACCAATGTCAATGCTGGCACATCCTCATTTCAACTTGCAAAAGCCACACAGGAAACATCAGACAAAAAACAAGCTGAGCCTGTACAAACCAGATCAGATATTCAAAACGTACGCGCCGGCAATTACCTCGCCAGTCGTTTTGCACAAACGCGCCATGATTGGAAAAACGCAAGTTTATTCATTAAACCAATTTTACAATCCGATTTATCAGATAAAGAAATATTACAGCGTGCCATGATTATTGCGATGGGCGCCGGAAACCATAGCCGCGCCCTAGATCTTGCGAAACAAGCAAAAGCATTACACCCTGATGAAAGCAACACCATTGCGGAAACATTTTTAATCGTCGAAGCGTTCAAGAAAAAAGAGTACACCAAGGCCGAGACCTTATTCAGTAAAATGGATAATGACGCAACAATACGATTTATTGGCCCGTTCATAAAAGTCTGGATTGACGCCGCACAAGGCAATCTCAAGGTTCAAGATCTAAAACAAAACACAGTGCAACTCTATCATGCAATTTTGGTGTCCGATTATTTGGACGATCATACCGATGTTGAAAAGATGATCGACAAAGCCATGAATGTTGACAATGTGTCTATATCAGAACTGGAGCGCATCGCGGACTTATACGCCCATGTCGGCATGATGGAAAAAGCAACAAATTTATACAAAAAAGCCTTAACGCAAAACCCAGATGATGAGGTGATCAAAAACAAAATTGATAACATCAAAAAAGACACGACCGTGCCGCTGTTCAAGAAAGTTGAAAATCCAAATCAGGGCATGGCGCAGGCATTTTATGACATTGCCAATATTCTGTATAATGAAAAGAACGATGAAAGCGCCCGCGTTTTTGCCCAAATCGCCATTTACCTTGCGCCGGAACTAACACAAACCACATTTCTTATGGCAGGCATCAACGCGCGCCATAAGCAATATGACGAGGCCATCGCGCTTTACAACTCAATTCCCCAAAAAGATGAAAACTACGTTCAGGCACAATATGACATTGTGGATATTTACGACGAGACCGAACAATTTTCAAAAGCACTCGCCATTTTAAATAAGCTCTCCAAAAAAGAAACCGACCCCGATACGTTGATAAAGATCGGAAATTTATACAGGCATAAAGAACAATACGCGAAATCATTGGAACTCTACGATAGAGCCATCAAAGCTCTGGGCGGGGAAACTACGGCAGAATATTGGCATTTGCATTATGTTCGGGGCATATCTTATGAACAAACGGATCAATGGGAAAAGGCCGAACAAGAGCTATCTTCTGCACTTAAATTTCAGCCTGATCATCCATACATCCTAAATTATCTGGGCTATTCATGGGTTGATCGCGGCATTAATCTAGATGAAGCCACGGCCATGATCCAAAAAGCCGTTGATGCTCGCCCCAATGATGGCTACATCACGGATTCACTTGGTTGGGCTATGTACAGGAACAGTGATTTTAAAAACGCAGCCAAAGTTTTAGAACGCGCTGTGGAACTCCTCCCCTATGACCCAACAATCAATGATCACCTTGGTGATGCCTATTGGAAGGTCGGTAGAAGATTAGAAGCACGGTTTCAGTGGGAACGCGCTAAAAACAATTCAGACGATCAAGAACAAATAGAGCAGATAGAGAAAAAACTAAAATCTGGTCTTCCGGAAGATACTTAAACATTATAAAGACCCGCTTTTATGAATGCAGAAACGCCTTTAAAAAACGATAAAAAATTGAGCGTTTTCGCGCCTGCCAAAATCAACTTATTCCTTCATCTCACCCGCAAAAAACAAGACGGCTATCACGCCCTGCAATCATTGGTGTCTTTTGCGGATATTGGTGATGAAATCAATATCAAACCCGCGGAACAATTTTCATTTTCTGTAGAAGGCCCCTTCGCACGCAATTTTAAAGAACAAGAAAAAAACACAGCCATCGAAGGCACAAACCTTGCGGTAAAAGCAGCACGCGCCCTTTCGCAAGCTGAGAACAAAGCCCTTAATGTTGATATTACGCTCACCAAAAACCTTCCTTTGGCCGCAGGCATAGGCGGTGGATCAGCAGACGCAGCGGCTGTCATCTGGGGGCTACAGCAGCTCTGGGAAACACAAAAAGATGTTGCTTACCTCCTACCTATGCTGACGAAACTAGGTGCCGATGTGCCTGTTTGTATGCGCTGCCAGCCTACTTTGGTTGAAGGGATCGGCGAAAAATTGCTGGCTGCGCCGGACATACCCGAAATACCAATTTTATTGGTCAATCCCCTCCTGCCCTGCCCAACGGAGAAAACATTCTTGCACCACGATGCTGCTTTTAAAGATAAAATCAAACTGCCCGATCAATTTATAGATATTTTCGATTTGGTTGAGTTCTTAAGAACCACAAGCAATGATCTCTATGAGCCCGCAGCACAGCTTGTCCCTGAAATAGGAAACGTCATCAACGCATTAGAAGCCAGTAAAAATTGCCTCATGGCAAGGATGACAGGCTCCGGCGCGAGTTGCTTTGCGCTGTTCGAAACAATGGAACAAGCACGCATCGCAGAGCAAGAAATTATGCAGGAAAATTCAGATTGGTGGGTAAAGGCCGGATGGTTAAACAGACCGGAACGATATTAAATAGTTTAAAACGGGCATGCTGATTCAAACCATGTTTGCGTGCCATCTTTAGGGTGGTGAATCATAAGCTTGTGAGCATGGAGCTGCAACCGACCTTCCGCCGCTAATGCCTCATCATGGGCGTAGAATTCATCCCCTAGGATTGGATACCCCATTTCCATCATATGTACACGCAGTTGATGAGATCGCCCCGTTATCGGATAAAGTGCCAAGCGCGTAATATCAGCTTTTTCCCGCTCTAGAACTTCCCAATCGGTCTGAGCATTACGGCCCTGATCGTGATCCACCATTTGCAGCGGCCTATTCGGCCAATCACAGCGCAAAGGCAAATCAATACGCCCGCTATCGCCTTCGACATTACCCCAAACACGGGCAATGTAAGTTTTCTTGGTTTTACGCTGCTCGAACTGCAATCCAATATTACGGTGCGCATCAGCGTTCATGGCCATCACGATCACGCCTGATGTCGGCTCATCCAGACGATGTACAATGCGCGCATCTGGAAACTCTGATTGAGCGCGTGTTTCAAGGCTATCAGCGTGCTCTGCTCGTCTCCCCGGAACCGTTAATAAACCACTTGGCTTAACCAAAACAAGTACATCATCATCCACACGTAAAACCTCCAACGGGTCTGTCGGCGGATCATAGATAAATTCGGCTGGTGGTTTTCGCGGTGCTTTCACGATAAGAATCTTTACTTTATGCCCTTGATACAGCACAATATAGGCAGTATCCGTGACAATTGATATGAAAAGTTGCAACCGTTTTAACAACATGACAGAATGACGCCATGAGTAAAATTTTTAAGCTAAGCCTTGCCCTCGTTTCTATTCTTTCTCTGAGCACGCTCTCGCCTGACGCGCATGCGCAACAATATCAAGGCGAGTATGCACCACAGCAGAAAAAGTATGAGGATAAAGCCGCGCCGCCTGTGCCAAGGGTTTTCTCATCTCAGGTGACCAGTGCGCAAGAAGCTCAGAAGCTCGATATTATCTATAACGAATTGTATGTTTCACTATGGAACTATGCGATTACCGACTTTAATTATCAAAAAAAGTTTTATTCTCTCGTTCGCCCAGAGAAATTTGAAACAACACGTTATTCAAAAGAATTCTCGGGTGTTTTAAAAAACGCGATTGAAAACCTCAATCAAAATTACCGAAGCATGACTGAGGATATTAGTAATGCTAATAAGAAATATGCACAAATCAAAGAAGGTATCCGTCAAGAAGACTATAAGACATTGGATCCGCTATGGGAAACAAAGATTGGCGAATTCGAAGCCTATGCAAAATTGTATTTCAATATGCAGCATAAATATCTAAAAACTTATAAGTCATTGGTTGCGTTCATTATCGAACAAGGCGGAAGCTATTATTA
>CAXHFH010000060.1:0-14288 GCA_964015995.1 uncultured Alphaproteobacteria bacterium | reverse complement strand
AAAGCTAAAGCTGACAAGAAACCTGCAGATGATTCTAAAAAAGAAGAAAAAGCAGATGACAAAAAAGCTACAAAAGCTAAGAAGGCAGCATCGGCGTAACGCCGGTGCTTCCGCACATATTTTAATTTTATCGTATAAATAAAGAGGACGAAAAAATGGCTGATATCACAGCATCAATGGTAAAAGAACTTCGTGAATCAACAGGCGTAGGCATGATGGATGCCAAGAAAGCCCTTGTTGAGAATGATGGTAATATGGAGCAAGCCGTGGACTGGCTTCGTACGCAAGGTCTTGCAAAAGCTGCCAAAAAATCCGGCCGCACGGCTGCAGAAGGCTTGGTTGCTGTTGTTACTGACGGTGCGAATGGCGCCGTTGTCGAAATAAATGCGGAAACAGACTTTGTTGCGCGTAACGAAGATTTCCAAGCGTTCGTTCGTAAAGTTGCTGACAAAGCATTGAGCGTTAACACCTTAGAAGAGCTAAACGCTGCTGATCTTGATGGTAAAACAATTGAGCAAACATTGACCGATCTAATATCTACTATTGGTGAGAACATGGCTATCCGTCGCATGACACGCCTAACTGTTCCACAAGGCGCAGTTGTTGGTTATGTACACAGCGCGCTCGCAGACGGTTTAGGGAAAATTGGTGTTTTGGTTGCTCTTGAGTCATCTAAAGATGCTGAAGCGCTCCAAGCTACAGGTAAGCAAGTAGCCATGCATGTAGCCGCTGCAAACCCACAATTCTTGAACAAAGAATCAGTTGACCCTGAGGTTCTTGATCGTGAACGCAGTGTTCTAAAAGAACAGGCTATTGCTTCTGGTAAGCCGGCTGAAATTGCAGAAAAAATGGTTGAAGGCCGTATCCGTAAATTCTACGAAGAGATTTGCTTAACGGAGCAACCTTTCATTATGGATACTGATAAGACAGTGGAAGCTGCAGTCGGCTCAGATATCAAACTTTCTGAGTTTGCACGTGTGCAACTTGGTGAAGGCATTGAAAAAGAAGAAGAAGACTTTGCTGCTGAAGTTGCTGCTGTAGCAAACGGTTAATAGCAGTTCTTAGTGATTTTTGAACAGCCGCATTGATAAATCGTGCGGCTGTCTCTATATTCAAACGAACAAATTTATAAGCGTTAAGTGAGACGGAGCTATGGGAATGACTGCAGAAAACCAAACTGACGATGTAACATCGGTTTCCCCCTATAAGCGCGTTATGCTTAAGATGTCAGGTGAAGTTCTGATGGGCGATAAAGAGTTTGGCCTTAACCCTGACACTGTCAAACGCGTTGCCAATGATATTAAGCAAGTTGTGGACCTTGGTATCGAGGTTTGTGTCGTTGTCGGCGCAGGCAACATATTCCGCGGCGTTTCTGGCGCGGCAGACGGGATGGACAGAACAACCGCCGATTATATGGGTATGCTTGGTATTGTTATCAATGCGCTTGCACTGCAAAACGCGCTAGAGCACATGGACGTTGATACGCGTGTGCAATCTGCCATAAGAATGGATTCAATTTGTGAGCCGTATATTCGCCGCCGTGCAATGCGCCACATGGAAAAAGGGCGCGTTGTTATTTTTGCCGCCGGTACAGGAAATCCATATTTTACAACAGATACAGGCGCGGCACTGCGCGCATCTGAAATGGATTGTAATGTTATCATGAAGGGCACCAAGGTTGATGGCGTTTATTCTGCTGATCCAAAAACCAATCTTGACGCGGAGCATTATGATCGTATTTCTTATATTGACGTCCTAACCAAGGATTTAAAAGTTATGGATGCCACGGCAATTTCTCTTGCACGGGAAAACAACATACCTATTGTTGTTTTTTCTATTCTTGAGGAAGGAAATTTTGCTAAGGTAGCCCAGTCAGAAGGCAAGTATACAGTTGTCACAAACACATAAAGAACAACAATAACGAGGTTTGAAATCATGTCGTACAGTAAACAGGACATACAACGCCGTATGGAAGGAGCTTTTGACGCTCTACAAAAAGAATTTTCAGGATTACGTACTGGGCGCGCATCTGCGAGCTTACTTGATCCTGTGATCGTTGATTTATACGGCAGCAAAATGCCACTTAATCAAGTAGGAACAATCAGCGTTCCCGAGTCGCGTTTAATTTCGGTTCAAGTATGGGATGCCTCTGCGGTAAAATCTGTTGAGAAAGCTATCCGTGATGCCGGGCTTGGTTTGAACCCGATGCCCGATGGTAACAATATTCGCATTCCTATTCCTGACCTTAATGAAGAGCGTCGCAAAGAATTAACCAAGATTGCCGGAAAATACGCCGAAACCGCGCGCATATCTGTACGAAACGTTCGTAAAGACGGGATGGACGCAGTTAAGAAAATGGAAAAAGACGGTGATATATCGGAAGATGACCTTAAACGCCTTTCTGATGAAGTTCAAAAACTCACTGATGAGACTATTAAAGAAATAGACGCGCTTCTATCAGACAAAGAAAGCGACATCATGACCGTTTAGGTCATTACGGGTGAAGAATGTCACAAAAGCCAGATAAAAAAATCAATGATATTCCGAAGCACATTGCCGTCATTATGGACGGTAATGGGCGTTGGGCAAAAAAGCGTGGCCTACCCAGAACGATGGGACACAAAAAAGGTGCTGAGAGCGTCAAACGCATCATAGAAAATGCTGCCGAGTTTGGCATTAAACATATAACATTGTTTGGTTTTTCGTCCGAAAACTGGAATAGGCCAGAACAAGAAGTTAAAGATCTAATGAAGCTGCTGCGACAATATCTTCGCTCTCAAACGGCTGAATTCCACCAAAAAAATGCAAAGCTTTCCGTCATTGGTGATCGCCGTGCCTTTGATGATGATATCGTTGATTTAATCGAAAATGCAGAATCTTTGACGAAAAATAATGATGGTATTCACGTTATTATTGCTCTGAATTATGGCGGACGTCACGATATCGCACAGGCAACAGAGGCTATGATAGAAGAAGCCATAAAAACGGGTGTAAAGCCTGATATTAAGGCCATTGAGCAAATTATGTCTAACTACTTGATGACAAAAAACATTCCTGATCCGGATTTATTGATCCGAACGAGCGGGGAACAGCGCATTAGTAATTTTCTCCTTTGGCAATGCGCCTACACTGAGATGATATTTCTTCCGACACTATGGCCAGATTTTGGCAAAAAAGACTTAATCCACGCATTAAACGAATATGCATCTCGTGATCGCCGTTTCGGTAACATCAAAAGCTCAGAACATCAAGTATAAGAAAATCACCATAACAGATTGTCATATAGTTCAAGAGTTTGTATGGTTTCCACACACTAGATAAACCTTTAGGCAAAGACAACGATGTCATCGAAATTAAGTAAAAGGATAGTTTCCGCAACTCTTATTGCGCCACCTTTTATTTTTTCAATTATTTATGGTGATATTTATTTGGCAGCATGGCTGTTCATCGCCTTTATCATTTCTGTATATGAATGGCACGGCCTTGCAAAAAAACTAGACTATTTCTTTCCTGTGATGGTTCTCGGTTTCATCTATATGGCAATTTCCTACAGTAGCTTCCTTGCATTAAGAGAAGTCTACTCTATCAATATAGTCATATTATTTTTAGGCATGATTTGGTTCAGTGATATAGGTGCCTTTTTTGTTGGGAAAACCTTTGGTGGTCCTAAGTTAATTCAGCAAATAAGCCCAAATAAAACTTGGTCAGGCTTTGGCGGAGCATTGTTCTTTCCTGCATTATTCGCTGTTGTATGGGTATCATTTAGGGGTATACACCCTGAATTTCATGATAACCCTTGGTATATTGTGTACCTAATCGCCGCAATATTAGGTGTTACAATGGGTAGTATCGGGCAAACTGGCGACTTACTTGTTTCCTTCGTCAAGAGGCAAGCAGGCGTTAAAGATACAGGAACATTAATTCCCGGGCATGGCGGCTTACTCGATCGTATTGATTCAATGCTTTTGGGGGCGCCTGTGTTCTTGGTCCTCATCACACTTCTTTCCTACGTGTTTTAAAAATGGCTAAGAAAAAAAATATCACCATACTTGGCGTGACCGGATCCGTTGGTCAAAGTACTGTTGACGTCGTTCTTAATTCGCACGAACTTTTTAATGTACACGCCATTACTGCTAATAAAAATGTTACGCTTTTAGCCGAGAGTGCCAAAAAACTTAATGCAGATAAAGCAATCATTGGCGATGAAAGCCTACTCGATGAACTGAAAACCTTACTGCAAGAAACAGAAATAGAGGCACTAGCAGGATCACATGCTATTGAACAGTGTGCTGGAGAGCAGGTCGATGTCGTCGTGTGCGCTATCGTTGGCTTGGCAGGATTACGCCCATTAATGCAAGCACTTCAACACGGAAACGATGTTGCCATTGCAAATAAGGAACCACTCGTTGCGGCTGGTGCGCTTATCAAGTCTATTGCGGCAAGAACTGGTGCTTTACTTCTTCCGGTTGATAGTGAGCATAATGCTATATTTCAGGTGTTTGAAAAGCATAATAAAGATAAAATTGATAAATTGATTTTAACAGCATCCGGCGGCCCTTTTCTTGATTGGGATCAAAAGGATATGGCTCAGGCTTCACCAGAACAGGCATGTACGCACCCAAACTGGGACATGGGCGCCAAAATATCTGTAGATAGTGCAACAATGATGAATAAAGCACTAGAAATCATAGAAGCCGCGTATTTGTTTAACATACCACCTGAAAATATTGATGTCGTGATACACAGGCAATCTATTGTGCATTCAATTGTGTCATACATGGACGGCTCTATGCTCGCGCAAATGGGGCAGAGCGATATGCGCACACCAATCGCGAGCGCTCTGGCTTGGCCTGACAGACTAGAAAAAGGCGGCACGTTACTAGATTTAGCTGCAATAGCTAAACTTACATTTGAAAAACCTGACCATCAAAAATTTCCTGCCATACCTTATGCCTATAAGTGCTTAGAGCTAGGACAAGCTGCTTGCTTAGCCTTCAATGCGGCTAATGAGGTTGCTGTTGAGTATTTTTTGAACAAAAAAATCAAATTTGGCGACATCATGAAATGCAACATTCATGTAATTGATGTATTTTTTCCCCAACTACCTACGAATGACCTTAAAACGGTTGAAGATATTGAAAAATTGGACCACACTGTGCGCCAAGAAACAAAAAGATTTATTGCCTCGTTAATTGATGCTCAAAATTAAAGAAAGACTAAACTCATGAATTTTTATGATCTAATTCAAATGTTGGGACAAAATATTTGGATCTACGGTGGTTCGTTAATCATCATTTTGAGTGTTCTTGTTTTCGTACATGAATGGGGCCACTATATCGTTGCGCGTATGTGCGGCGTTAGGGTTGAACAATTCTCAATCGGATTTGGTAAGGAAATTTTCGGATACACGGATTCAGGAGGAACACGCTGGAAGGTTTCTATGATCCCCCTTGGTGGCTTTGTCCAGTTATTCGGGGACACAGACCCTGCAAGCGCAGGGCATTCAGACACTGTTGAAGAAGATGATGGCAAAAGCCGTGAAATGACCGAAGCAGAAAAAGAAGTCGCCTTTTTTACAAAGCCTGTCTGGAAGAGGGCGCTTGTTGTTGTTGCGGGCCCTGCGATTAATTACATTTTTGCAATTATTTTGCTTGCAGGCCTGTATGTCTTTAACGGCCAACCTGTATCACCGCCAACTGCGGCAGCTGTCATCGTAGGCAGTAGCGCCGAACAGTACGGTTTCAAACCTCATGATTATATTGTGTCCATTGATGGAAAAACAATTAATCGTTTTGGTGATATTAGTAGAGAAATGTCTGTAGCTCTTGATCAAGAAAAACATTTTGTCCTAAAGCGCGATGGTGAAACGATTAAAATTTCCGCAAAACCAAAAAGAGTTCCGATGGAAGATCGCTTTGGCTTCAAAAGTGAAACAGGCGTTTTGGGTTTAATCAGTGCTGAAAAAGGTATTTTAGTCGACCGCATTGCTTCTGTTGAAGGTATCGAAGTGGAAGATAAAAACGAAGTTATTGCGATGTTGAAAAATCACATGGATACAACTTTTAAGATTGGTTTTAAACAAGGCACGGATAAAGAAACAGGCGAAGATAAAATTAATGAATTGATTATCAATCCGCTCAGTTCAAAAAATGAATCCTTGGGTAACGGAGACGATTTACTTAAAGAAGTGCTTTATCTATCCAACATGCCCAAACAACAGTTCAAAAACCACACTGCCATGACAGCGGTACAAACGGCTGTGCGTGAAAGCTATGTGATGACCGTTTCTTCACTTGAAGCTCTTTGGCAAATGGTTGTTGGTGTCAGAAGTGCGACAGAGCTTGGTGGTATTGTACGTATCGGCGCCATTGCAGGTGATATGGCTGTAAAAGGTATTGTTCCGTTTATTCTCCTTACGGCTCTTTTATCCATCAATCTAGGCTTTATTAATTTATTGCCTATTCCTATGCTTGATGGTGGCCACCTGATGTTCTACGGCATTGAATCAGTAATCGGGCGCCCTGTACCTGAACAGATACAGGAATACGCATTTCGTGCAGGCTTTGTTTTCCTGATTGGCGTAATGGCTTTTGCTAATTTAAATGACATATATCAGTTAATTACCTAAGTTTAATTGAAAAGGCATACTAATGGAGATTATTACGGCATTTTTGGGTGGTCACCTTGAAAATGTCTTTGCCTTTGGTGTGATGGTTCTCGTTACCTTGGCGATTGTAATAATGATCCATGAATGGGGCCATTACATTGCTGCGAGAATATGCGGTGTTCATATTGAACAATTCGCGTTCGGCTTTGGTCGTGAAATTATCGGCTTTGGCAAAGACCCAACTAAAACGCGCTTCTCTATATGTCTTTTTCCATTAGGAGGATACGTCAAACTGTTCGGTGATGTTGATGTCAACAACCCAGTCGTATGGGATCATGATAATGAATGTGAGCGAAAATTAACTGATCAAGAATTAAAGACCGCCTTTTGTACAAAAACCCCATGGCAGCGTGTATTTATTGTTGCAGCAGGTCCGTTTATCAACATACTTCTAACTTTAGCACTCTTGGTTGGTCTATATACAATTCATGGTCAGCGCTCACAGCCGACAACAATTAATGCTGTCGCTGTCGAATCCGCTGCGCACGAGGCCGGTATTCAAATCGGCGATAAAATTCTCAAAATGGACGGTGAAAAGCCACGTCGATTGCAAGACATATATGATTTTACGTGGTTTGAATACCCACCGAAGCCGCATACATACACAATATTACGTGATGATAAAGAACTCGACATTACATTCACTGCAAAGCGCGTAGAATACGAGAATAAAAAAGGCGTAGAACTGAAACATGGCCAGACAGGTATGGTTCGAATGTCCGCACTTTCATTCAAGGACGCCATGAGTTCGATTAATGGTGTTGATACTAAAGACATGCCTGATAAAGCACGCAGCATGATAATTGAAAATTTAGATCAAGAAGTCATCATTGGAATTCCGTATAAAGGAGGAGCGTTAGAAGAAGTTGCACATCCATTTAAGATGGTATTTCCATCGCAATACAATCAACACCTTTGGGATGCCAATGACGAACATTATGATAAAGCATTTTTATTGGATCCAGATAAGAAAATGTATGTGGTAAGGCTTGGCTTTTTTGAATCTTTATCAAGAGCAAGCTTTCTTCTTAAGGAAGGTGTTCTAAACTCATATAAAGTCATTGCAGCTGGATTAAAGGGTAAAAATGATGACCCTGTTGTTTCCGGCGTTGGCACAATTGGCAAAAAAGTAGGGGATTCAGTCAAGGCAGGATGGTACGAATACATAATTCTGCTTGCAACATTCTCGTTTATGATCGGTTTTATCAACCTTTTGCCCATACCCGTTTTGGACGGAGGCTATCTTTTATTCCTATTTTATGAAATAATCCGTGGGAAACCTGTTCCTAGGCGTTTCCAAGATATCGCAATGATTATTGGTCTGTTAATATTAGTGGGAATCATGGTATTCGCAAATTTGAGTGATTTACTATCACTTATGTCTAATGTATCGTCCGATTAATTTTATCGCTGTTAATTAATAGTTTAAATCAAGAATGAGTTTTTTATGACACGTTTTATCCAGCTTAAATCAAAAGCAGTAATGACTTTGTTGTTTTTCGGTTTGGTGTTCACATCTGATACTGCTTGGTCTGCAAATCGCGTAGAGCGCATTGAGATTTCAGGCGCTCAAAGGGTAGAAGAATCCACCATAGCATCTTACATGGATTTAAAAGTTGGTGATATGGCTGACGACGCGGCCACAGACCGTGCCTTAAAAAGCCTTTTTGCGACAGGCTTATTTGCTGATGTTAAGGTCAAGCAAGTCGGCAGTGTTGTTAAAATTAACGTGGTTGAGAATCCTGTTATTAATGAAATTGCCTTTGAAGGTAATGAAGAAATTGAAAACCAAGAATTACTGTCTGAGATACAACTTAGACCAAGGCAGGTATTCACCCGAACTAAGGTTCAATCTGATGTTAAGCGCATCAATCAAATATACAGGCGTCAGGGGCGTTTTTCTGTTTCTGTGCAGCCCAAAATTATTCGTCTTGACCAAAACCGTGTGAACCTTGTTTTTGAAATTCTTGAAGGGGACATAACCAAGGTTAAGAGCATTCGTTTTGTCGGTAACAAAGCATACGACGATGACAAATTACGCAGTATTATTAGCACAAAAGAAAATGCTTGGTATCGCTTCTTGAGTAGCAATGATCGCTATGATCCTGACCGTCTGTCTTTCGACCAAGAGCTTCTAAGAGATTACTACTTAGAGCAAGGCTATGCTGATTTTAATATTCTTTCGGCCATCGCAGAGCTTTCAAACGATAAAGATAATTTCTTTATTACAATAACATTAGAAGAAGGTAAGCGTTACAAGGTATCCGGCACAGAAATACAATCACAAATCAGGAACTTCGATGCTTCTGTTTTAAATGAAAGTATAACCCTTGAAGCCGGTGATTGGTATGATGCGGAAGAAGTTAAAGACTCTGTTGAGGATATGACCGATCAACTGGGTGATCTTCAATATGCCTTTGTTGATATCCGCCCTGACATACAAAAAGATCGTCAAAACCATACGATTAACATCGTCTTTAATATCAATGAAACACCACGTGTATTTGTTGAACGCATTAATGTGAACGGCAATATTCGTACACTTGATAAAGTACTAAGACGAGAAATGGAGCTTGTTGAAGGCGACCCCTTTAATCGCTCAAAACTTGCTAAATCTGAACAAAATGTCAGAAACTTAGATTTTTTTGAACTTACGAACATAGACGTATCTCAAGGCTCTGCGCCTGATAAAACAGTTGTAGATATTAACGTACAAGAAAAATCAACTGGAGAACTATCTATTGGTGCGGGCTTCTCTACCTCAGATGGTCCCCTCGCAGATTTCCGTATTCGCGAACGTAACCTTCTTGGTAAAGGGCAAGACCTGTCACTTGGCGCCGTTATAGCAGGAGAACGTACAGAATTTGATTTATCTTTTACTGAGCCGTATTTTCTTGATCGCGATATATCTGCCGGTATTGATTTATTTCATACCACGCGCGATTTCCAAGATGAAAGCTCCTTTGACCAGACACGCACAGGTGGTGGCGTAAGGATCGGCTACCCGTTATCTGAAAATTGGCGTCAGACGTTACGTTATCGCATAGAAAGTAATGAAATTACTGATGTAGACGATGATGCCTCAAGGTTTATTCGTGACCAGGAAGGGAAGAGAACAACATCTGCTTTCTCACAACGCCTTTTTTATGACACAAGGGATAGCCGTATTCAGACAACAAGCGGTATGACATACTGGCTTGATACTGAAGTTGCTGGCCTTGGCGGTGATGCTAAGTATGTTTCCGGTAAAACAGGTGCATCTTATTATTATCCCTTAACAGATCAGTGGGTGTTTAATATCCTCGGTGAAGCAGGCGGTATAGAAGGCTATAGTGACTCTAATGTTGAAATTAATGAGCGTTACTTCCTCGGTGGCTCTACACTAAGAGGCTTTGAGCGATCTGGTGTTGGTCCGCGTGACAGCACAACAAATGACTCACTTGGTGGTAATTATTTCTACAGAAATAGTGTTGAAATGTCTTTCCCAGTTGGCTTTCCAAAAGAGCTTGGTATTAAGGGACATACATTCAATGATATTGGTTCATTATTTGATATTGATGAATTAGGATCAGATATCTTGGATGAGTCTTCGTTAAGAGCTTCTGCTGGTGTTGGGTTATCATGGCGATCGCCATTTGGGCCAATAAGAATTGACTTTGCAGTACCGTACCTCAAAGAAGATTATGACGAAGAAGAGCAATTCAGATTTGATTTTGGTACGCGCTTCTAATACAACTAAACAAACTTAAAAAATCAAAAGGGTAGTATTATGAAATTTCGTTATGTGCGAAGAATATTCGTTATGTCCGCGTTTATGCTCATGAGCATTTCTGTGAGCGCATACGCACAAACAAATGTTGCTGTCGTGGATGTAGAAGCTATTTTGGCACAATCATCCGCCGCAAAATCTATTAAAAAGCAAGTCAATAAAAAGAGAGACGGTTTCCTCGCGCAGGTTAAGTCCGAAGAAGACAAACTTAGAAAAGAACAAAAGGCCATTGAAGCCAAATTCGCAGATATGTCTCAAGAAGAACGCCAGAAAAAAGCGCAAGAGTTTGAAAAAAGACGCTTAGAGGCACGTAATACAATTCAAAAGAAAAAAGCCAACCTTGATAAAAGTTATTCAACAGCTATGAACACATTGACCAAGGTTATATTTGAAGTTTGTCAGGAGCTGGCAAACGAACGTAAAATTGATCTCGTGATAACCAAACAAAATATAATTGTTGGCAATAAGTCACTAAACATCACAGGGGATGTAATGGATCGTATGAACAAAAAGCTTCCTAATTTAACCTTGCAGTAACACTTAAGTACACTCAGATGGCTGATCCAAAATTCTTTAAAAAAAGCAAAGACTTCACTATACGTGAAATGGTTGAACTTACTTCATGCGAAGTAGTGAATAACACACATCTTGATTTAAAGATAACAGACGTCCAGCCGTTGCAAAGCGCAGAACAAACACATCTAAGTTTTCTTGATAATATCAAATATAAAAATGCCTTCATGAACACACGCGCATCCGCCTGTTTTGTTTCCCCAAAAATGGTAGAACACGCTCCAGATGATCTTGTTTGCCTTATTAGCGCTACACCATATAAATGTTACGCTTTGGCGGCACAAGCCTTTTACCCTGATACAAAACCAGCAGATAATATTGCCCCATCTGCAGAAATATCACCAACTGCAAAGATAGGCAAAAGTGCGAAGATCAGTGCGCACGTTTATATTGGTGAAAACGTTGAAATTGGTAACAACGCGTGGATTGAAGCTGGTGCAGTTATACAAGATAACGTCAAAATTGGTAATGACTGTCGTATTGGTGCCAATACTACAATTTCACATGCCCTCATTGGAGATCATGTTAGGCTATACCCCGGCGTACGCGTTGGGCAAGATGGATTTGGCTTTGCCATAGACCCAAACGGTCACGTTAAAGTGCCACAATTGGGACGCGTCATTATTGAGGATCATGTAGAAATAGGTGCCAATACAACGATCGATCGCGGAGCCGGGCCTGACACAATTATTGGGCAAGGCACATGGATTGATAATCTTGTCCAAATTGGGCACAACGTTGTTATCGGACGTGGCTGTGTTATTGTTGCACAGGTTGGTATATCAGGCTCTACTGTTATCGAGGATTATGTCTCTATCGGTGGCCAAGCTGGAATTGCAGGACACCTTCGCATCGGTGTAGGTGCCCGTGTGGGCGCACAGTCAGGTGTCATAAGTGATTTGGATAGTGGTGGTGAGTATCTAGGTTCTCCAGCTTTCCCCAAATCACAGTTTTTTAGACAAATAGCAGCCGTAAATCGCTTGATTAAAAAGAAAAAAAGCGATTAACTGCTACAAAATAAATTAAAAACACTCAACGCAAACAAGGAATATTTAAAAATGAGTGACGACAAGACAATAAACCAACGGAACATACAAGATATCATGAAAATGATACCACACCGTTACCCAATATTACTTGTTGACCGTATTATCGAACTTGTTACTGGTGAAAGTGCCATCAGCGTCAAAAACGTAACCGTTAATGAACCGCAGTTTATGGGCCACTTCCCTGGCTATCCTGTAATGCCTGGTGTTTTAATTATTGAGGCAATGGCACAAACAGCAGGTTTAGTTGTCGTTGACTTTCTTGGTGAAGAATCACAAGGGAAAGTTGTCTATTTCATGACTATTGATAATGCTCGCTTCCGTAAGCCTGTCGTTCCCGGTGATCAAATGTTGGTTCATGTTGAAAAAATCCAATCCCGCGGGCCTGTTTGGAAATTTAAAGGTAAGGCCACTGTTGATGGTGTGGTCTGCGCAGAAGCAACATACAGTGCCATGATCACTGAAACAGATCCTAATGCCTGATACTTTTCGTTACAAAGCGTGATTTGTAACACCTAAGGTAGCCACCTATCATAGGGACAATATAAATTAGTAAAGAAACGAATGACTGACAACATACATCCCACTGCAATCATTGAAGAAGGCGCAACCATCTCAGAAACAGCTCAAATTGGGCCGTTCTGTTATATCGGATCTGATGTCGTTCTTAATGATAACGTCATTCTAAAAAGTCATATTCATATCGAAGGTGTTACCACGATAGGAGAGGGTACCAATGTTTTCCCTTTCACTTCATTAGGTACGCCGCCACAGGACTTGAAGTTCTCAGGTGAAAAATCAGAACTTATCATTGGTAAAAATAATACCATTCGTGAACATGTAACAATGAACCCGGGAACAAAACAGGGCGCAATGAAAACTGTTGTTGGCGATAATTGCCTGTTTATGGTCGCCACGCATGTCGCGCATGATTGTGTCATTGGCAATAATGTCATAATGGCAAACAACGCCACACTTGCGGGACACGTGACCGTTGGTGATTTCGCCATTTTAGGTGGCCTTTCTGCGGTGCATCAGTTTGTTAGAATTGGTAATCATGCTGTTATTGGTGGTATGTCTGGTGTTGAAAACGATGTTATTCCTTATGGACGCGTAAAAGGTGAGCGCGCTTTCTTAGCCGGTCTCAACCTTATTGGCTTAGAACGCCGGGGGTTCTCAAAAGACCAGATAAGACAATTACAACGTGCGTTTAATCAACTATTCGGTGAAGAAGGCACACTAGAGCAACGTATGGACAGCGTTTCTAATGATTTTGCCGACGATGATCTAGTCTCGTCGATTGTGAAATTTGCACAAGAAAAAACAAAGTTCCCTCTATGCCAGCCACGCAAGAAATAAACAATTCCGATATTAGCAGACTTGGTATTATTGCCGGTGGTGGCAGCCTTCCGGCTTATCTACTGTCTATTTGTGCAGAAAAAAATATCACACCTTTTGTTGTGGGCTTTGAAGGGCAAACTGATCCAGATCTTGTAACGAATTGCGATCACTTATGGTCAAAT
This sequence comes from uncultured Alphaproteobacteria bacterium, assembly GCA_964015995.1. Taxonomy (GTDB): domain Bacteria; phylum Pseudomonadota; class Alphaproteobacteria; order Micavibrionales; family Micavibrionaceae; genus UBA1672. Next base: position 710 of record CAXHFH010000060.1, on the reverse strand, counting down.
TTGGGATCGGCCGGCAAAATTATCGACTATTTTAAAAGTAATGATGTTAGAGACCTTGTGATGATTGGGCACATTAAACGCCCGGGCCTTACGGAATTAAAGCCTGACTTAAAAGCCGTTCAAATATTATCTAAAATTGGTATGAAGGCTCTGGGCGATAATGCATTGCTCACAACATTAAAACAAGAACTTGAGAAAGAAGGTTTCACTTTGCATGGTATTCAAAAATTCTGTGACAAATTACTCGCTCAGGAAGGCGTTATCGGAAAAATAAAACCTCATGAAAAATTCGAAAGCAGTATAAAAAAGGGGATAGAAGCATCACAAGAAATCGGCGCGTTAGATATTGGACAATCTGTTGTTGTTCAGGATGGGATTGTGATCGGTGTCGAAGCCGTAGAGGGCACAGACAATTTAATTAAAAGATGCAAAACACTGTTTAAAAAAGGAAATGGCGGTGTTTTGGTGAAAACTTGTAAGCCTAACCAGGATAAAGATATCGATCTTCCGACAATTGGTATTGATACTGTGCGTAACGCACATGAATCAGGTTTTGCAGGCATTGTTATTCAAGCAGGGCATGTTATTATCATTGACCCTAAAGGTGTAGCCAAATACGCTGATAAAAGTAAACTTTTTATCCTGGGAGTTTCCTTAAACAATTAAAACCTGTCTCTTATACACATCTGACGCTGCCGACGAATCCAGAG
>CAXHFH010000059.1:0-14715 GCA_964015995.1 uncultured Alphaproteobacteria bacterium | reverse complement strand
ACCTCTGGATTCGTCGGCAGCGTCAGATGTGTATAAGAGACAGTATTACAACCTTGTTGAGCCTCAAGATTGTTCCGGTGCTAATTGTCCTTGTACTGGAGCGCCAGTACCTACTGGGGTTCAAGTCGTTCGCTCTGGATACAACAACAACGACTATGAAGAGCATGTATGCTTGCAACCCGGTTGTCGTTACCACCCAGGTGGTGGAGATGACCTTGCTGTTGGTATAGCTGATCCTGGTGCTGGTTGTTACGGTCGTTAAACCCAGCCACCAACAAAAATATCATCACATATCTCACGCTCATATCCATAAGGATTTGATATGTACGCAGTATACAAGTTTTTAACCTATAGCTGCGCTCTGCCGCTGTCTGTTTTATTAAATAGACGGCTGAAAAAAGGCAAAGAATCTTTCCGCAGTATCAGAGAGAAAAAAGGAATCACCACACAATCTAAACCCGAAGGATCTTTACTATGGGTACACGGCGCTAGTGTTGGCGAATCTCAATCTGCTCTTATACTAATCAACCATATTCTTAAAAATCAGCCTGATACGCATATACTTGTTACAACGGGCACATTAACCTCCGCAAAACTTATGGACAAAAACCTCCCCCAAGGTGCATTCCATCAATTCTACCCTTTGGATCACCCAAAATGGGTTAGAGATTTTTTAGATCACTGGCAGCCTGATGCAATTCTTTGGATGGAATCAGAGTTGTGGCCCAATATGCTTCACCAAATAAAAAAACGAAATATTCCCGCTGCGCTGATTAATGCGCGTATGTCACCTAAATCATTTAAAGCATGGCAACGCATTTCATCTTTGGCAAAAGCAACGCTCAGCGGCTTTAGTAAAATTCTTTGTCAAACCGACACTGATAAAGATTGCTTTAAGACACTCGGTGCGCAGCACGTCATCACGACAGATAATTTAAAACACAGTGCACAGCCACTGAACTATGATGAGAACGACTTAGAAAATTTAAATCAAGCATGTAAAAACAAAACAATATGGCTTTACGCGAGTACCCATGATGGTGAGGAGCAGATAGCCCATGAGATACATAAGAAATTAAAGGAATCTTATCCTGATTTGCTGACAATCATTGTCCCTCGTCATCCTGATCGGCGTGATGAGATCAAAAGCAAATGCGCCGCATATAATTTAAAAACAACATATCGAGGGCCGGAAAAAAAGCTGCCAAAACCTGATGATGATGTATATATTGCCGACACACTCGGAGAACTTGGCCTATTTTATAAACTCTCCCCCATCAGCTGTATCGGACGCTCCCTCAGCAATGATGGCGGCGGCGGACACAATCCCATAGAATCAGCACAACTTGGAAGCGGTGTACTATACGGAGAACATGTACAAAACTTGCAGAAAATTTATGACGAAATGCATCAAGCCAAGGCTGCCATTCGGGTCAACAGTTCAGATACACTATATTCAGAATTGAAATCATTATTCAGTGATGACTTAAAACTAAGCGCATTGCAAAAGAATGGTCAGACTTTTTCAAATCAAAAATCAGGCGTCATTGATATTGTGATGAAAGAAATTGAACCTATTCTTAGAGTGTTGCACAATAACAGCGTAAGACAACCGCTTGAGAAGTCGAAAAAAAATGCCTCTGAAAACGCCTGATTTTTGGTATAGATCAAAAGGTTCATCACCTTCTGTTATAGAATATTTTATGGCTCCGATAAGTCTCTTATATCAATACGGACACCGCATTAATCTTCGAACTACCCAATCTAACTCTGTCGATATTCCTGTTATATGTATTGGAAATGTCACAGTGGGTGGTAGCGGAAAAACACCTGTTAGTATCGCCATCAATAGGATCATTAAAGAAAGAAACTTATTTGATGCCCCTTTCTTCTTAACCCGTGGATATGGTGGCACTGAACCGGGCCCCAGACGCATTGAGGTTCATGAAGACGCAAAGACCGTTGGCGATGAACCTTTATTACTCGCAAGTCATTCAAATACAATAGTTTCTGTGAACCGTTATCGTGGTTCACAATTAGTGCAAGAGCTTGGTGGTGATTGCATCATTATGGATGATGGGCTTCAAAATCAGTCCTTATCTAAATCAGTGTCCTTTATCGTCATCAATGGAAAGATGGGGCTTGGAAATGAAAAGACTATTCCGGCAGGCCCTCTGCGTGAGCCTATCGACACCGCGATCCTGCGGTGTGATGCGATTATCATGATTGGGCAAGATGAGCGTGATATAAAAGATAAAATACCAGAGCACATCCCCATGTTTCGTGCAGAGATTAAGCCATCACAAGGCGTAAAGCCCGGCAAGGGGCAAAATTACATCGCGTTTAGTGGCATTGCATACCCTCAGAAATTTTTTGATACGCTTGAAAAATCTGGATATAACGTCATTGAGAGTAAATCCTTTTCAGATCACCACGCATTTACTGATCATGAAATTGAAACCCTTAAAACTCTGGCTAATGATAGGAGTGCGCAGCTTATCACTACAGAAAAAGATTACGTACGCCTGCCGCAAAACGTACAGCAGGACATTAAAACACTACCCGTAACTTTGGTGTGGGATAATGAAGAAGAAATATATCAGTTTTTAAGTGATAAACTGAAAGAGTTTAAAGAACCATAAGATGAAAAAAATTCGATATTTAATTGAGGGATTGTTACTGCATATCTTATTTGCATTCTTTCGTACTCTACAACCTCAAAAAGCATCTGCTGTAGGTGGATGGTTAGGGCGGAGTATTGGCCCAAAATTAGCAGCAAGCCGTAAAGCACGACGTAATATTGCGCGCGCCCTCCCCGAAAAAACAAAAGAAGAGCAAGATCGTATTATCGTCGGCATGTGGGATAATATAGGACGCGTTATTGCGGAATATCCACACTTAGAAGTGATTAGCAAAGAGCACACAACAATACAAAACAATCGGCGGCTTGAAACTTTATTAAGCACAGAACAGCCTATCGTTTTTTTTGGCGGTCATATCGCGAATTGGGAAGTAAACTCCACGGCACTTTTAACACAATATAATAAACCCATTTCTTTGACGTATCGCGCGCCTAACAACCCATGGACAGCAAAGTTATTAGATAAAACGCGCACACTTAATGGCCGTTTAGAAGCTTTCCCCAAATCACGTGAAAGTGGAAAAGCCATTCTTCAAACACTTAAAAACGGTGGGTCGATTGGTATTCTAGTTGATCAAAAATATAACGAGGGCGTTGAAGTTCCTTTCTTTTCTCACGCTGCAATGACCAACCCTATTTTCGTACAGCTTTGCCAGAAATATAAATGCCCACTCGTACCTGTCAAAAACGAACGCTTAAAAGGGTGTGAATTTAAACTGACACCCTACCCGCCTTTAAATTTGTTCGATGACAATGATGAACCTCTTCCCGTTGAGCGTGTCATCAAAGACGCACATACTTTACTGGAAACATGGATTAAAGAACGCCCGGAGCAATGGATCTGGCTTCATCGCCGTTGGAAAGAAAAGTAGATCAGCTATAGGTTTTGTTACCGTCTTTGTAATCTTTCATAACCGTATTAAGAATTACATCAAGATTTGCATCTGCAAGATACGATGCCGCGTCAGAAAGCATAACATTTTTGCATATCTTATTTAAAAACAACAATGCATCTTCGGGATAGGCCCGATCTTCACCGGCTTCTTTACTAATGGCAACAGATTCCGTGCGCATCATATCGTAACTAATACCAGCCGAATTCATAATATCCGCTTCATGCAGCATCATACACAGCAAACATAATCTATCATTTTCTATTAAAGGCTTTAATTCGTCAGAAAATTCGAGATCATCTTCCTCCGCACCCATACCGAAATGATATTCATACGCGCTGCGCATTTGATTAACAGGGCTAATAGGGTCACCAAAAGGTGAAACATCTGTCGTAATTATCATCGTACGAATATCAGACAAAATATCATCTGCAAGACCGGCCGATTTTAAATAAGGCTCTGCCATAGAAAACGAACGCTTTTCCGTCATGGCCATATGATATTTACGATCAATAATATTGCTCGATCCCTGGTGCCCTAAATCATGGATGCACGCTGCTATAACCAACTTAACAATCGAATTTAAATTAAGGACATTTTCGCTACCATCAAAAATATAATTATGAGCAACAATCATCCGAATAACATGCAACAAGACCTTCCGGTAATGTAGACTGTTATGATACGGCAAATCATTAGGTATATCCGCCAAAACGCCAGCAACAAACATTGCGTCTTTCTGCTCTGCACTTAATTTATTTTCCGGATCAAGTTTACTAATCGCATATGCAACCAAAGATGTTGTGGAAAAACAATTTTTACCATCATGCCACGCAGTAATTAGGCTCGCTGTTTTTTCTGTATTCTGGCTTACGTCATCGAAAGATGAAAATATGTTATCAAGTGCTTTAGTTACCTTAATACAATCTTGCGGGAATGTCTGAAGAACTTTATCTCGTGTTTTCAAGAACTTATCATAAAACGCCCACGAAGTTTCGGGCGCAAGCGTCCTGATGTAATAAAAGACGTCTGCCGGAACGTATGGTTCTTTAAAACTCATAAATAAAATTACTTTTTTTCTTGTCTCAGTATAACATTATTCACTGCATAGTATTTCACATACGATTGCATGGACGTCCAGTAAAAAATTTCTATATATAGTCTAGATGCGTTTACATTTGATTATCGGCACACTTTGGGGCATAACCTTTGTTCAATATATATTATTATGCTTAAGAATTGGTAATGTAAATGTCAAAACAATGGACACCAAATAGCTGGAGAGAAAAACCGGCGCTACAACTTCCGAAATATAAGGATTCTGTATTACTTCAAAGTACTGAGGATGATCTACGCAACATGCCACCGCTTGTTTTTGCAGGTGAGGCGCGTAACCTACAGGCACGTCTTGGCCTCGCAGCAGAAGGTAAGGCCTTCCTTCTTCAGGGCGGTGATTGCGCCGAGAGCTTCGCAGAATTTAACGCCAATAAAATCCGTGATACATTCCGCGCCCTTCTTCAAATGGCCGTTGTGATGACTTATGCCGGCTCTTTGCCAATCATTAAGGTTGGCCGTATGGCAGGACAATTCGCAAAACCACGTTCCAGCGATACAGAAACACAAGGTGACGTTACCTTGCCAAGTTATCGTGGTGACAACATTAACGCGCTTGAATTTACCGCAGAGGGAAGAGAGCCGGACCCAAAACGCATGGTAGACGCCTACCATCAAGCGGCATCTACGCTAAACTTGTTGCGTGCTTTTGCCTCAGGTGGATATGCAAACCTTAATAAGGTCAATCAGTGGAACCTTGGTTTCGTCGCCAACAGTCCTCTTGGAGAGCGTTATCAAGACCTCGCCAACCGCATCAGTGATTCACTACGCTTCATGGAAGCTTGCGGTATTACTCCTGACAACGTCCCTGCTCTCAAAGAAACAGAGTTTTACACATCTCACGAAGCTTTGTTGCTTCCTTATGAAGAGGCTTTGACCCGCACAGACAGTTTAACAGGTGACTGGTATGATACGTCCGCGCATATGCTTTGGGTTGGCGCACGCACGCACCAATTAGACAACGCGCAGATCGAATTTGTGCGCGGCATTAAAAACCCGCTTGGCTTAAAATGCTCCCCCGACCTTAGTACGGACGAACTTTTGCGCCTGATTGATGCCCTAAACCCTGATAATATCCCGGGGCGCCTGACACTGATTGCGCGTATGGGACATAAACAGGTGGAAGAAAAGCTCACGCCACTTGTACGTGCCGTTAAACAAGAAGGCCGCAGCGTCGTATGGTCATGTGACCCAATGCATGGTAATACGATTAAATCATCATCCGGTTACAAAACACGTCCATTTGATTATATTTTGGGCGAGGTTCGCGGGTTCTTTGAAGTTCATAAAACTGAGGGCACGCACCCTGGTGGTATTCACATTGAAATGACGGGACAAGACGTTACCGAATGTGTCGGCGGCGCGGATGCGATTGCGGATGAAGACTTATCTAGCCGTTATCACACACATTGCGATCCACGTATGAATGCTAACCAAGCACTTGAGCTAGCATTTCTGATTTCAGATGAGCTAAAGGGCATTCGTAAAGATGATATCGAATCCAGTTTTCAGGATTTAAGCGCGGCGGAATAAGAATGAGCAACGACCTCAGGCTAACTCTGGCACAACTTAATCCGGTTGTAGGTGATATAGACGGCAATGCGTCTAGGATGCTTGATGTCTGGCAAGAACATGATAAAGAGACAGATCTGGTTATCTTCCCTGAGTTGTTCTTGTGCGGATATCCGCCGGAAGACCTTGTTTTAAACGCATCTTTTATCAAATCTTTAGACCACAAAGTCCAAGAGATTTGTGATTTAAGTAAAGACTTTGACTCTGGGGCGCTCATACCTACCGTATGGACTGAAAACACCACGCTTTATAATGCTGCGCTACTTATTCGAAAGGGTGAGATAGAAGACATCCTCTATAAACACAAATTGCCCAATAACTATGTTTTTGATGAACCAAGAACATTTGCAAGCGGCCCCTTACCGTCACCAATCAATTTTAGAGGGCACAAACTGGGCATTATGATCTGCGAAGATGTCTGGCATGTTGATGTGCCGCGTCATTTGAAAAACTGTGGTGCAGAAATTCTTATCGCCATTAACGGCAGTCCTTTTCATGTTTATCAAGATGATGAACGCAGATCCGTTGCCCAAGAATGCATTTTAGAAACTGATCTGGATTTAATCTATCTGAATATGGTGGGCGGCCAAGATGATTTGGTCTTTGATGGCCGATCTTTCATCATGACCAAAGATAGAAAAATCAAGCACAGCGCCCCTGCTTTTGATGAAAACGTAATGAATATTACAATTTCGGGAAAAATCGGACAAAAGAACATTGAGGTAAAGGATGGAGCAACACCGCTTCCAACCAAAGACACGCAAAACCTAACCTATAGCGCATTGACAACTGGCGTACGGGATTACGTGCGTAAAAATGGCTTTAAGGACGTTGTCATCGGCTTATCCGGCGGTATAGATAGCGCCCTGAGCGCAGCGATTGCCGTAGACGCTTTGGGTGCAGATCATGTGCGCTGCGTCATGATGCCATCCGAATTCACATCTAGCAATAGCCTAGACGATGCAAAGCAATGCGCAGAACTTCTGGGTGTGCGGTATGAAATAATCTCCATTGAAGGTGCTGTCAAAAGTTTTGAGAATACGATTCCTGATTTGAATGGTATCGCACATGAAAATACGCAAAGCCGTATCCGTGGCACGATATTAATGGCATTGTCCAATGCCAGCGGTGAGATGGTTTTAACGACAGGCAATAAAAGTGAAATGGCCGTTGGATATTGTACATTATACGGCGATATGAATGGTGGTTTTAACGCATTGAAAGACGTCTATAAGACTGACGTGTACAAACTGGCGGCTTGGCGCAATGAAAAAGGCGAAGTCATACCAGAGCGTATAATAACCAAAGCTCCATCCGCTGAATTGCGCGAAGACCAAACAGATCAAGACAGCCTGCCGCCTTATGATCTTTTGGATAATATTCTTCGTCTTTTGATCGAATATGACAATGTGAATTGGGATTCTGCGCCCAAAGTGCTTCAAGAGATGCGCCAAAAATGCCTTGAACACCCTCAAGTGATCGAAAAAGTAGCACGCCTTTTGAAAAACACGGAATATAAGCGTTTTCAAGCCGCGCCAGGTACGCGCATATCATTTAGAGCTTTTGGTCGTGATCGCCGTTATCCTATGACCAATCGTTTCGTGAATAAGATTGAAAAAAACTAGAAATCCCGCTATTTAAGATATCTCGCGGAATAAAAGATAATAAAGAGAAATAATATGTCAGTAAAAGTACGATTTGCCCCCTCTCCCACTGGAATGTTGCATGTTGGTAATGCACGCACTGCATTGATTACGTGGTTGTTCACACGCGCCAATGACGGGCACTTCCTTCTTCGTATTGACGACACAGATCAAGAGCGTTCAAAAGATGAATACGAACAAGCGATTGAAGATGGTCTTGTTTGGATGGGCGCGGATTGGGATGAAAAAACCCGCCAAAAAGACCGTATGGATATTTACGCCGCCAAAATTCAACACCTTAAGGATAACGGGCGTTTATACCCCTGTTATGAAACGGCTGAGGAATTAGACCTAAAGCGCAAAAGTCAGCTTTCACGTAAATTGCCTCCAATTTATGATCGTGAATCTTTGAATTTAAGTGATGAGCAAATCAAAGCCCACGAAGCAGCCGGCCGTAAACCGCATTGGCGTTTCAAACTAGAACATAAACCTATCGAGTGGAATGATATCGTCCGTGGCGCTGTAAAGTTTAACGGCAGTGATCTCTCTGACCCTGTTTTGATACGTGAAGACGGAACGCCGCTTTATCATATATGTTCTGTCATTGACGATGTTGAATATGAAATTACGCACGTTATTCGCGGCGAAGATCACGTTTCCAACACCGCATGTCATGTGCAGATGTTCGAAGCACTCGGCGCAACACCACCAACATTTGCGCATTTGCCGTTATTGTCTGATACGGATGGCAGCAAGCTTTCTAAGCGTATTGGTTCATTGAGCCTTAAAGACCTTGCGGCTGAAGGATTAGAACCTATGTCTATCGTCAGCCTAATGGCGCGCCTTGGTACGTCTGATCCAATTGAACCATTTACAGACATTCAAGAGGTTATCAAAAACTTTGACCTGTCTAAGTTCTCACGCGGTACGCCCAAATTCGATATTGAAGAGTTAAACCGATTAAACGCAAAAATTCTTCGTGAGATGAGCTATGAAGATATACAAACGAAACTCACAGAATTAGGCATGGCCGATCTTGATGAGGATTTCTGGATGACTGTCCGTGAAAACATTGAAAAGCTTTCTGATGTTCAGGAATGGTGGCGCGTTGCCAAAGGCCCTGTAACACCAGTGATTGACGATGCCGAATTTGCACATGAGGCCCTAGCACTCCTACCAAACTCTCCATGGAACGAAAACACATGGAAAGAATGGACAAACGCAGTTAAGGACAAAACAGGCCGCAAAGGGAAGCAGCTCTTTATGCCATTGCGTCGTGCCTTAACAGGCATGGATCACGGGCCGGAGCTTTCACATCTTTTGTTACTGATTGGTGAGGAAAAAGCGAAAGAGCGGCTCGCCGCATAACAGAAAAGCGGCCTAAAAAAATAGACCGCCTTCCGTTCGCTTACTTTTCGAACCTGTTCGAAATAATACTATACAAATTATAAAAATATCTTAATCAATGTGATCTGTTTTTAAGAGAGTATAAAAACTTCTCTAAACGCTTGGCATCATCCGCAGATGCTTGAGGCCACAATAACTCGACTGTATTGTAAAATGCCTGACGCCCTTCTGTAAAAAGGTGATCACACAGTAGAACTTTACGCCTTGGTGTTAATTCTGAAAACTCTTCGATAACGCTAAACTGGTTATCGCCAGTTTCTGCAACGTCACGTAATCCCGATTTCATTAACATGAAGCCCCCCGTCATAGTTATTTTTTGTAATTAAAATTCTTTTTATTTTTATTATTAGACCTAATGTTATACATCTTTTGGGTATTCAAGTAAAGTTTGACGCCATATACCTTCCCAACGAGAGCAAAAAGAATGAGCAATAACGCACCTACAATTATTCTATCGCACCCACAAATGGGTGAGAATATTGGTGCATCTGCACGGGCTATGCAGAATTTTGGTTTGAGTAATTTGCGCCTTGTTGCGCCGCGTGATGGATGGCCGAACGAACGTGCCGATGCGAATGCGGCCGGTGCATTGGAAATCATGCCGTCTGTACAGGTCTTTGATTCTCTACGCGATGCCGTTTCTGATTTACATTATGTTTTTGCGACGACAAGCCGAAGGCGTGACATGGTGAAGCCCACTTTTAATCCCGAAAGCGCCATAACGGAAACAAACAAACGCATAGACGAAAATCAAAGAATCGGCTTCGTATTTGGCGCAGAGCGTTCTGGCTTAACCAATGATGAAGTCAGCCTATGCCAAGCTATTATAACTTTTCCGGTAAACCCTGAGTTTGCGTCCCTAAACCTCGCACAGTCGGTTTTACTGCTCGCCTATCAATGGGGTAGCATGACCTCAAACAAACCGAGTATGGTGCTGAATACAGGCGACAGCGGCCCTGCCCTGCAAAAAGATATTCAAACATTCATAGAGCGTCTGGAACATGATCTAGAGAATCGTAACTTCTTTCGTGCCGATGACTTAAAACCCACGATGTTACGAAATATTCAAAATATTTTTACGCGCTCTGACATTACCGATCAGGAATTACGCACGCTTCATGGTATTCTATCAGCGCTTCGCGGAAACAAAGAACCCAAATAAAAAAGCCGCCAATCTGGCGACTTTTAAAAACTTTATATGTCCCGTTACAATTAACGAGAATAGAATTCCACAACAAGGTTCGGTTCCATCTGAACAGGATATGGAACATCTTCAAGCGCAGGAATACGAAGAAACGTTGCCTTCATCGCCTTTGGATCAACTTCGATATATTCAGGCACTTCGCGTTCAGGAGATTGAATTGAATCAATAACCATTGGAATTTCACGTGAAGCTTCACGAACTTCAATAACGTCGCCTTCTTTAACCTGATATGACGGTACATTCACAACCTTACCATTAACAGTAACATGCTTGTGATTAACAAACTGACGCGCAGCAAATACAGTCGGCACGAAAAGCGCGCGATATACAACAGCATCCAAACGACGCTCGAGCAAACCAATAAGGTTTTGACCAGTATCACCCTTCAGGCGATTAGCTTCTTTAAAATAACTACGGAATTGTTTTTCACCGATCGAACCGTAATAGCCCTTAAGCTTTTGTTTTGCAAAAAGCTGTAGACCGTAATCAGTAGGCTTACCGCGGCGTGCACCGTGCATACCCGGTCCAGTTTGACGCTTGTTATATGGAGACTTCGGACGACCCCAGATATTTGCGCCCATACGGCGATCTAATTTATGTTTCGATTGAACTCTTTTACCACTCATGGCTATTTCCTTTTTTAATATATATTGTCCCGGTAGACCAATAACAGGTTTGAGGCTCTTATTTACAAGGCTCAACGGGGAACACCACGCTCCCTCTTTCCCGAGAATGAACCGTTTTTATAAAGGTTTGACCGAAATGTCAAATATTTATTGTGACGTTGGTGGAGGTATCAGGTGACACCTCGAACCGCTTATTTGAGATTTTAGCCCTATGGGAGTTAAGTTTAAAAACATAGGATATTAATAATGCCGATCATGTGCCTTAACAACTTTATCTGCTCCATACACCTCAAGCTCTAGCATTTTATCAATAATATCAAGGAACTGCTTTCTGAGTTCAGGATTATACTCTGAATTCGTGTACTCCTTTTCCAAAAGCTCATCCAGATAAAAACAATCACGCATTTGCAAAGATTTGGATATTTCTGGATTTTCATAGTACTCAAATATTTTTTGAGCTGAAAGCATCACATATTCATGCACATCTGATTGAGATTCTTTTAGAAGAAGTAAAAAATCAAACGTATCATTTTGGAAACTTTTCGAATTTATATATTCAAGAATTAAATCATGATAGCGCCCAATATCTTCTGATTTTATCTTCCTAAAAATCTGCGCTGCGTTTCTTTGTACATGCTCATCCTCGTCATTGAAAAATGATTTTATTCTTTCAATAGCCTTATCATGATATTCGGTGTGCATGAGCCACTGTGAAGCCACATCAGCAGCAATTCTTCGATACTCTATAGTTTTGTTGCAAATCTGATCGTACAAATCATCATAATCAGGTTCACAATAACTGGCATTGAAAACAAGCCATGCACCGACAGTTCTGGGATTTTCATTTTGGGCTTGAAGCAAACGATGTAGTAATTTTTTTCCTATATCGGTTTCCCCATGAAGAAGTAACCAAACAAGCCTTCGCCCACGCGCTGATGCAAGGAACTCTAAAGCTTTATCTTCTTCTGAGTAAAAATTTATTAGTTGCTCTAAAATACTTCCACAAATATCACGATTGTAATTATATAATGGGAATAATAGCCCAAGCAATGTATAGCGTACACTTTCATAGCTTTCCTTTTGCACACGCTCCGTGAGAAATGTCTCTATAAACTCTGACAAATTTGTTTGATATTCCCAGTAAACCGATGAAAGAGCCCAAACGGACGCCCCTCGAACATCATTTATTGAAGATGAAAAAAGTCTATCAAAATCGTCAGAAAGATCTTTTATAGATGAAATATCACCTGATTGCTCTTCTTGTCTTTCAATCGTCACAGCATTATCATTTGCACTTCCAGTGCGTGCATACCTTGTTAATATATCTAAGTTTTCTTGATTTTCCGCTAACTCAGGATACTGCTTTATGACATAAGCAATCTCTCGCCCAAATGGCTGCTCTTCGTAATGATCAGCAAACATAATAACCTCGTTTAAACAATCAATATCACAGCCTTCTGATTGGTGTAATCCAGATAAAATTCTCTGCACATAATCGGAATTGGCATCAGTAGGTATGTGTTGCAAAAATTGTGCAAAACGAGTTGGGTTCTCTTTGGTGCATTCACCTAAAACATTTGCTAATTGACTTGCACCACCAACGAATCCATCTTCACACCAGTTAAATTTTTTCTCTACGTTATGTTTTGCGATGGCCTGTAACCATTGTTTATTCGTCATGAATTTTGCATGATCCAATGAAATTGGTGATTGGACAGCACTTATTTTCATGGCTTCTGGTTCGGAAATTTTTTGTCCTTTAAACTTTCGCTTAAGCTCATAGAACCGTTTTTTCATAGGTTTTGTAAGAAACTCTTCTCCAATTGTTTCGAGGATGCACCATTCTTCATATCCTGAATTATTAAGTTCCCTAATAATCCAGTGCCTTTCTTTCTCACCACCATCTTTTGTGTATTCCTTTGCCCTATCTAATTCGGGCTGATGAGCTTTTATAATATCTTCAACCTGAGAGCGTTCTAATTCACTTAAGTATTGAAGACATTCTCTTGCAGCCTCAGAAAATGGTTGCCACTCAGCCCCTCTAAAGCCAGCTTCTAAAATATTTTCCTGCTTAAGTAATTCAACGAAATCATCTTTAAAGTAAGATGGATTACTCTCTATTACCACCATATGAAAATAAGCAAATAAGCTGTGTGTCGATGGGTTAAGTTTTTTAAGATAGTTACTTGCAGAACTTGGTTCTGTGTTTGCTATTTCTTTAAGAGCGTCCTTAAACAGTAACACAAATTGATCTGTCCCATAACCACCCTCATAGATACGTTGAAAAGTAGAATCATATTCCCCTTTTCTATGTCGCTCATTGATAATCTCTACACTTCGATTAAGTGCATCTAAAAAGCCCAAAATAAATTCACATGGATTTGTTTTTGATGCTTTGGATAAAGAATGTATGTCCAGTTCCGAAAAATGATCTCTTGAAAATGGATGATCCCCATCATTATTTTCAAACCATGCTTGCAAATAAACCTTTAAAATTCTAGAGGCACGATGAGCGTTATCATTAACCCATGTATGTAAGATTAAATCTCTATTACCAGCAGTTTTTTTAACAAATAATCCATCAGGTTTAGACTCGATTAAATCACAATAAAGCGTCTCTATTGGTTCAATAACTTCCTTCATTCCCTTTGTTTTTACTTGATGGGAGTGTTGTAAAAGCTTCAAGGCTCTATCTTCTTTATTATCCCACCATGCTCTTAGAATATCTGAAATTTCCTGAGGTTTCTCGTGGGCAATACGCAATAACCACCAGAGAACAAAGTCACTTTTTTCTGAATCACCACCATTTAAAACATCTAATAACCAATTTGATTTATTATGAAGATCAAACCACCCTGATGAACCAAAAAGAATAGTACGAGAAAAAGCAGAAAAGCTTTTTGCTTGCGTGTCATAAGATAAACCAATTTCTCTTTCTTGGTCTACGGGGTCTTTCAATGATCCTAGCCATCTCACTACCGCAATTTTAATGTGATAGCGTATGTCATCATTATTCAGAATTCTTTTTAGTTCAGTTGAGTAGCGCTCCCTATCATCTTGCCTAAGGACTTCAAGAATCTGGCGAGTTTGGGTTCTTCGAAACAAATGCTGTTCGCTACCTAAAAGCAGCGCTGATAGTGACTTTTCAGATTTCAGAAATGTACGAGCATATATGTAGTCGAAAAAGCTCTCATGAAAGAAGTTAAGCTTATTATTGCTGGAAATTATTAGTCCTTCAGATGCCAGTATTTCTCTAGCGCCCAAATAATCATCCAGAATACTATCTGGCGCATTTAATTTCTGCTTGTTGCTCATCCAGTCTGATAAGGTTCTTAAAGGCTCAATCAATCCCCACGAAACATCTTTTTTCTTTATTTCTTGTTCTTTTTTCAGAAATAAAGCTCTAAATAGATCATCGCGATTGTTAAAGGTTACATCGCTATCGTAAACTTTGAGATAGAGAGACAAATTCAGAGGTAGTGATAATAGGGATTTTTGTCCCTCACTAAAATTTTGTGCAGAAATGCCCTTCGTTTCTAAAACGGGACAAATTTCACTTTCCCAATCCAACAACCCAACATTAATTCTTTTAGTGATTTTTCCTTCTGATTTTTCT